>CAYMGS010000069.1:0-10924 GCA_964390025.1 uncultured Rickettsiales bacterium
GTTTGGCTACGGCATTTCAACGGGACGTACTGACCGCAACCCTGCCGCCGAACTACAAGGGGCATTGGAAACGCCTAAGAAGAAGCACTACCCCAGCCTTACAGAAAAAGAACTGCCGGAGTTCATACGCAAGGCGAGCGAGTATGAAGGCTATATTATCAGACACGGTTGGCTCTTCGGTTTGTCATCCTTACGTTTGCCCGAACCACTGAAATTCGTGAGGCTAAGTGGGAAGAGTTTGACATGGTTAAGGCGGAGTGGAGAGTTCCTCCAGGGCGCACGAAGTCGGGAAGGCTCCATATAATTCCTCTCTCGCGTCAGGCGCTAGATATTTTATATGAATTGCGTGAGCTTAACGGCCAATGGGAGTATGTGTTCCCCGCTCAGCGCAAACCCAGACAGTGTATGAGCAATAATACGATGCTTTATGCCCTGTATCGGCTTGGTTATCACGGACGGGCAACGATACACGGCTTCCGGGCTACAGCCTCTACGATATTGAACGAACAAGGCTGGCATGCTGACGTGATCGAGCGGCAGTTGGCGCATGTTGAACGGAACAAGGTACGTGCAGCTTACAATCATGCTGAATACCTGCCTGAGCGTCGTGAGATGATGCAGCATTGGGCTGACTACGTGGATACCTTGAAACGGCGGCAATGTTGTTGTCGGTAAATTCGGACATGGCAATGCTTAGTATGTCGGCGCTTGATATATGGAGGCTTCAAAAAGAACTGACGATTGAGCAGGCGGCATATTTAGCCTTTAACCAAGACCTGCAGCAATTTCGGTACGATAAGGGGAACCGGATGCAGAACGTCTCCGCTACCCCATCACAGCAAGATACGTTCGATAAAGACACTTACGATCATGGCTGGGTCTTGGAATGCCTTAATCTGCGTGATGTGCTGACCAAAGCGGTGAAAGCAGGAGACTTGCCAGCTACTATCCGATATGATGCCTCACAGCCCAAAAACTTAGAAATCATGCTCATGCTGGCCGAGGCTGAAACCAACGATACCGAGGGCAAGAAGTATTATGTTTCGGACTTGCAGCAGTGCCAGCCCATAGATCATAGCAAGACAACTAATCCCTGTATGCCTACCCAATTCATTGCCGGTTGTCTAATAGTGAAGAATCTTGTTTTCTTGTCGGATAGTTGGTATGACTCTTGCTTATCTTAAAAAAACAAGTGTTTAAAAAATTAACGAATGAGTCTATGGCATCGAACGAAGAATTAGGCCGTTATTTTGACGAGGTCTTTTATCTCCAGCGTTATCCGGATGTAGCGGAAGCGGTGGCCTCCGGTTCGTTTGCCTCGGGGCTGGAGCATTTCCTGCGTAGTGGCCTGATAGAGGGGCGTGACCCAAACACTTTGTTTGATTCAGCATTTTACCTTCAGCAAAACCCTGATGTTGCTATTGCCGGTATGCATCCCTGGGAGCATTTCGTGGATTATGGCATTGCTGAAGGGCGTGCCCCTTCTGCGCTGTTTGATCCGGAATATTATGCTGAGCAAAACCCGGACGTGGTTGCAGCGGGCATGAGTAGCTGGCATCATTTTGTGCAGCATGGGGAAGGCGAGGGACGTGACCCTTCCGTCTTTTTCGATACGGGTTACTACTTGACGCTGAACCCTGATGTAGCAGCAGCCGGAGTCGATCCATTTTCACATTATATCACGTACGGTCAGTTTGAGGGACGCGATCCGTCGACGTTCTTCGATACGGACTTTTACCTTAGCCAGAATCCGGATGTGTCCGCTGCGGGTATCGGTGCGTATGAACATTTCATGGAATTCGGGTTATATGAATTACGCGATCCCAGTTCCGGCGTTGACCTGTCTGCACTGCTTTCGGCCAATACGGCATTCGCCGATGGCGTGGCACAGCTGGATCAGCACCTCTTGCTTGAGATTATTACGGGTACCGGAAGCACCTCTTCATCGAGCGGGGGCGGCGCAGGCGGTAGTAGCGGAGGCGGCGGAGCAGTAGCCAGTGCAACGAATATGACGGTTAGTGGCGGTGTGGGTGATAATGTCATCTCGGGGGATTCTGGCAATGATGTGCTCTATGGTAGCTTTGATGTATATAATTACGCTCCGACCTCTGTATCCGGCAATAAAATATGGCTAGATGGTTCCGACACGTCCTCATTATATCAGGACAGTGCAGGCACCGTAGCCGTAACGGCGAATAGTGATCCGGTGGGTCGTTGGAGTGATAAGTCAGGTGAGGCGAACCACGCGTTCCAATCCGTGGATAATGCCCGTCGTCCGGTATATGAAACAGACCTCCTGAATGGACGGCCAGGGGTGCATTTTACCAGTGACTACGTGGAAACCACCTATTCCTTCAATGCGCCCTATTCTATCATTTTCCTTGCGCAGCTAGATGGGACGTTGAATCAGCGTGTGCTCGAGGGTAGCTCTATTAACAGCTTCATCGGTTTTAAGGGGATTTCGCGCGACGACGTATATCTGGGAGCGCATGTATTTAACTCCGTTGTACCCACCGATACAGACCCGCATTTATATTCTTTAACCCGAGATGGCGCCAAGGCCACGACGTTTTTTGAGGGCGGATCAGCCGTTGCGCTGACAGCTGAAACGGCAGGATCAACAAATTTCGGTATGCTGTCACTGGGCGGGTACAGGCTGGGTGAATACAGTAATGTGAGAGTACTTGAAGTGCTGGTCTGGGATGAAGTGATTGCCAGTGCAGACCGCCAGCAGGTGGAATATTATCTCTCCTCCAAATGGGCAACGCCCTGGTCAGGCAGTGATAACGATACGCTGACCGGAGGTACGGGTGCGGATACGCTGATAGGTGGTCTCGGAGCAGATGATATGCGGTTGGGGCCAAGTGACACTGCCGCAGATTATGTATATTACCAGACATCAATAGATGGTGCGGCAGCGGGTGCCAATACCGGTTATGATGAGATTAGCCAGTTTGAACTCAACAGGGACAAGGTCGCGTTTGGGCAGGATTTCAACGGTGGCGGCGCAGACCTTGATGATATTGCTGCGGATGACACATTTGCTTTTCAGACCAATGCTGCCGTCAACTTTACGACGACGCATGAGGGGTTAGTGTTTACCGGAGGATTAACCGACGCCAATCTGACGGAAGCGAATTTCACCACGATTGCCGGTTTTCTGAATGTAGTGGGTATTACTGCCGCCGCTGGCGATGATGGGCTGATTATTGTCCAAGGCGCGACCAAGAGCGGTATTTATCTATATGTGGAAGATGGTACTGCAGCAAATGATGTGTCGGCTTCCGAATTGACGTTGCTGGGTACAGTGGATGCTCTGATTACCAGTGCGGATGTAGAGTTTTTCTAATCATTCAAAATGCCTTCAGTGCCATACAATGAATGTGAATCGCCCCGGTAGGGGTGGTATAGTGAATAGTAAAAGCGCCGTTAGCAGGAATTACAGCATTGATCCCAAATGTTTTATCCTGGGCTGCTGCCTGACAGAAGACGGATGATCTTTCACTGACTTCAGCATTCTCTATGATCAGCGATGTTGAACCGGGGTACGCTATTCCCTTTGAGATGCTTCCAGCCAGCAAAGCAGTGCCATCCGTATCACTGGTCGGCATACCGTGCTTAATACGCGGGAGACCTCTTGCATCAAACCAAAGATGATGTTCACCCATAACTAAGTGCCCACCATCATATGCACCGGTTTCCGTGGTGCGCAGGTGGCCGTTAATAGATGGGTTCCGGCCATGATAAACACGCAGGCGGGCAACGTCGAAGCGATCGTTTTTGCCGCTGGCAGGAGTAGTGAAAGGGCGTATCCGCGCGTGCCATACGCCTTTGCTGCTTGGTGGAATAATGAATGGGGTGCGGATGGTTTGCCACGCTTCTGGCAGGGTAATGGTCCGGCGCATGGCGGTTTGATGTGTGGCTCCATTCATGACTTCAATATATACGCGTTTTATGGGGTGTTTGGCAGATCGTTTGAGGTCAACTTCCAGCCATGCGGGGTTGTCTGTCTTCGCACCCGATAAGGTGCCGGAGATACCCGAGTAAGTGGATTCAGAGCAGGTAATGGTAGCGCCGCGTGAATGGCCATAAATATCATGTGTCTCCGTTATTCCTGCCGACCCGAAAGTGCTGAAGCTGGCGGTAGCATTTGTATTTAGCAATTCAACATAATTTGCATCATCACCGGGCGCGGTGCCGGAGAGCATGGTTTCCGTATAGCCCTGTGCCTGCCCTTTGTTGTCCGGTGACAGTGTGGCTGTATAGTTGGTCAGGCCGTTAGTGAATTGTTGAACGGAGTCACGGCTGTGGCCCAGTTGAATATTAAAGTCGCGTGTAACCAATGCAGGTTCATCTGTGGGCGTGCCCATGCGCTCCACGATATAGGTATATAATCCACCATCATGCACGTTATCGCTGAAATCCAGCCCGCGCAGGTTGGTAACGTAAGAACGGATAAAGGGTGCATGACCTTGTCCGCTGGCACCCCCAACGCCGCCAATACGGTTGTGTTTGATAATTAATCCGGACATGTATCCGGCATTGGCAGCCGGTTTGCCGTCGTCAAACACTTTGGAATGATGCCGATGCAAACGGTCGGTGCCGGTATTGTCTTCATGGGCAATCAGGATGCGCACATCATCCGCCTCCTGGTTTTCTCCGCCGAACTTATTTCCTTCAATAAGGAATCCTGCCCCTGAATTGGCTCCATACAGCCTGGCGTCTTTAGTTGGGACAATCCAGATGTCGGCTTCCCTGATCCCGCGCTCATCCATAAGAAAGTCGTTGTCGCGAACATAGATGGAGCCCCCCAGCGAATTACCGATTTTGACATGATATTTGTTGTGGAAGAATTTATTGCCCTGGATTTGTGTATTGGCCGGCAATCCGCCGAGGGCAAACCCGATGGCATGATCGCCACCGGTGAACTCGTTATGTTTAATAATCCAGTGGGGCTGATCGCTGGCATTATTCCCGAAGGCTGCGACCGTATAATTCTCAAAGAAGTTATGTGTTATTACGTGATGGCCGGCCACATTGGAGCCATTCGCGGTATAGTGCAGCACTCCTTTGCCACCAACCCAGTGAATGCCATCCATAAAGGTGTGATATACGGCACCGCTCACGGTCAGGAGAAACACATTCTCCTTGATGGTCACCGATACGGACCCTTTGCCACTCCCTTTGATACAAGGGTCACCGCCATGCCACATGATGCCTGAACCACTATAGATGTACTGGCCTTCAGGGAAGTATATACAAGGCTGAGTGGTGCCATATATTTTGGTGGTAGCGCCCACTGTTTTTCTTGCTTCTCGTGAGGCTGCAAACGCTGCCTCAATAGCAGCGGTATCGTCTAATGAATCCGAACCGATAGCGCCATATGTGCGGACATTGATATGCCCATGCAGCGCATCACCTAGAGACACTGACTCCTTCGCTGTTTTAGCATAGGAAAATGCAGGCAGTAATACCCATAACAACAGAAGAATGCCAAATAAATGATTCATGGTCCAATATAGCTCGCAGATTGTGTGTTATTTTACTGCTTCACTTCAGGAAGTACAGTGTTGGCTTAATGTTTATTTTGTATTATGAAAGCCGTCTAGGTAATGCACTGCCAGATCGAAAATGTAATTACTAGGAGAGGCTAGGATTATAAGTGAATTGGGGACTTAGAAGGCCTTAAATTACGCAAATGTTTAGTTGAAAATAGTATTAATACCTTTTATAAAGCCGCCAGAATAATAATAGATGGTTGATTGCTGGGGGGATAATGGCCACGGGACAAGGCGCAAGTATGCGACATTCCTTGAATGGAAGCTTGGATAACATCGTCGGCAATATTGCTGAAGGATGGGTACAGGACAAGACTGAGCCCGATGACATACAGTCCGTTGAACTGTTTATTGACGGTGAGTTTATTGATCAGACGCTAAGCGACCTTTACCGTCAGGATCTTGCGGAAGCTGGTATAGGAGACGGGTGTCATGCATTTCGTATTCCTATTCCTGTACCGTTTTATGATGATAGCCTTCATGTGGTGGACATTCGCGTTAAAGGCCAGTCCATTCCGGCCTCGCCACGGCCAATGCTTCTGAAGGCAGTATCGCTTGATGCTGCCGGAAATGAGGAACGTAATAAGGAACCGGTTTCGGAAGCGGAGGAAGACTTGCCTGCTTCCAATGTCATCGCAGCGGTGTTGCCGGTTATAGAATCAACCTCCACAGCTGATACGGAAACGCCGGAACCAGCCGTAGAAGACGTGGAAGAGCCACCGGCTAGATCAGAGGAGGAAGAGACGGCTGATGATCCCGTTGCAGCAGAGTTTGATCGGGGGTTTTATCTTGCTGCTTATGCTGATGTGGCGCAGGCGGGTCTGGATCCGTTTCTGCATTTTATGGAGTCGGGGTGGCGGGAAGGGCGCGATCCTTCCGCTAAGTTCTCCACGGAATATTATCTTCAGGCAAACCCGGATGTGGTTGAAGCGAACTTAAATCCATTCTGGCATTTCATTATTGCCGGCCGTGCAGAGGGTCGGGCGCCTATGCCGCCGGAAGGTGACGTAAAAGAGCATGAAACGCGCGATGCTGCCGCGCCTCAAGGGCTGCAGGGTACTGAGTTTGATGCGGCGTATTACCTACAGGAAAACCCGGATGTAGCCCAGGCGGGATGTGACCCTGAATGGCATTATTTTGAGTGTGGAGAACGAGAAGGGCGCGCCCCCAATGCCATCTTTGATGCTAAATTCTATGCTCGGGTAAACCCGGATGTCGCTGATGCAGGGATCAGCCTGTTCGAGCATTATCGCAATGCCGGGTGCCATAAATCGGATAAGCATATTCTGTTTATGGGGCATGATGCTATTCCCGCCGGTGCTCAGCGCGTCCTGCTGAATATCGTCAAATGGTTCTCTCTGCATTCCGACTATAAAGTAACGGTACTGCTGTGCGATCACGGGCAGATGATCCCGGAATATATCGCCTATGCTGATGATGTATATGTCATTAATAACTATAAGTTTACGCTGGATGGGCCGTTAGCGGAATTGCTGGAGACCAAATGGTCGATGATCTACTGCAATACGGTGCGGACGGGAGAGATTGTCCGTAATTTGCTTAAAGCCATGCCGCATACACCGCCGGTGGTAGCGCATCTGCATGAGTTGCATGCGGTACTGGCTACTTTCCCGGATGATTTTGCTGCACTGCGTGAGGTTAGTAATCACTTCATCGTGGTTAATGACAGTATTGCCGAGCATCTGTCAGAAGATTTTGCGGTTGACAGTAATGCAATTACCGTAGCGCATCCCTTTATCACGCCGTCGGTTGAAGCGGCAGACGCGCTGGATCAGCGCGCCGAGATGCGTGCCTGGAGTCGCAAGGAACTCTCCATTCCCGATGATGCATTTGTGGTGGTCTCTTGCGGTACGGCGTATGAGCGTAAGGGTATCGATATTTTTGTTGAGACCGGCATTGAGTACCTGAAAAAACACGATGACTCCGAGATGCGTTTCGTGTGGATCGGTGACGGTGAAGATCTGCAAACGGCGAAAGATACGGTAGAAAAGGCCGGGGTGCATGGCCAGTTCGTATTTGCTGGTTTTCGTACCGATGCGGCCAGGCTGCTTGCCTGTGGTGACGTGTTTTATATGTCGTCACGCGAAGACCCGTTCCCGCTGGTCTGTATGGAAGCAGCGCAGTATGGAATCCCCGTTATTTACTTTGACAAAGGTACGGGTATTGGCGGTTTTGTGCGTGGTGGCGAAAGCGATGCCGCAGGGGTGGAAGTCAAAGGTTTTGACCGCAAGGCTGTTGCCAAGGCCATCCGCACGCTGCGTGAAGATGAGACATTACGTAAGGGGTACGGGGAAGCTGGCGCCGAGCGCGTCTTTGAAACCTATACCAATACCCGCAATATCCTGCGCCTCTACGGGGTTTTGCTGGATCAGGGAATATTAAGGCCGAGCGTGACGGCGATTGTGCCCAATTATAATCATGAAAATTACCTCGATTTGCGCATCACCACGATTTTAGAGCAAACGCTACAATCGCTGGAAGTCATTGTACTGGATGACTGTTCATCGGATAATTCACACGAGGTGATTGAAACGTATCTCGCCGATCCGCGTGTAACCTTCGACCCCAATACGCAAAACTCAGGCTCACCCTTTAAGCAGTGGATGAAGGGGATCAAGGCGGCACGCTCGGAGGTGATCTGGATTGCCGAGAGTGACGATTTTGCGGACCCGGATTTTGCAAGCTCGCTGGTCGGATCATTTGCCGACCCGGCGGTGACGATTGCGACCGGGCGTACGGTGATTACCGGCGGTGATGGTACGCCGAAACCCGATGCGCTCGACCCTTACTGGAACCGTGCAGAGCCTCACCTGTTTGAAGGTTCATGGAAGCGCGACGGCATCGAGTTTGTACGTTCACATTTCGGCGCGATCTGTACGTTAGTGAATGGCTCCGGTCTGCTGCTGCGCCGCTCCACTCTGATGCCGGTAGCGGAAAGCGCTGTTGGCTACAAGATGTGCGGCGACTGGCTACTTTATCTCAAACTGCTGCAACGCGGTAAAATCTTTTTCTCCGAGCAGGCGTGCAATTACTTCCGCCGTCATGAGGAGTCCGCCGTGCATAAGGTGGAAGGCACGCCGCAATATTTTAAAGAGCGTGCCGCCATTGCCGAGTATGTGACCACGGCATTCCACCTGCGCCGTAACGAGATTGAGCGCATCCTGTGGGAGCTGCAATCGGAATGGGACCGTTTTGCATTTAAGAACCCCAAGCGTTCGCTGGACGATTTTGTGGATGCCGAGGCGATGCGTGCACGGGCGATTACGCGGCGAGGCACCATCGGTATTTACATCTACGGCATGACCTTCTCCAAGGGCGGGATTGAGCGCATCGGCTCGCAAATTGCCAACCAGCTCTATATTGAGGGCTATGATGTGATTGTCTATTGCAATTTCCGGGGCTATAAGACGCCCATCTACCCGCTCTATGAAGGAGTTAAACTGCGCGATGTCGATCTCTCTGACGGTGGTTCTGATCTGCTGCTTGCCGGTGCATTGAAGCAAGACCGGGTGGATGTGTTCATTCCCATGCTTTCCGAGGCGTTGTTTGAGAACGCGATTCGTGGGGGCAAGATTGCGGGCGCGTATGTCATTGCCTCCGAGCATAACGACCCGTGGCAGATTGAGCGTAAATGGTGGCCGCATAAGGAGCGTCAGGTCTATTTTCAGATGGTCGATGCTATTCACCTGCTGTTGCCGAGCTTCACCGATTCGCTGATCGAGGCGCTGCATGAGAAGGTGACGATTATTCCCAACGGTGTGGATATGGGGCCGGATTATGACGAGCAGTCTACCTGTGAAACAAAGAAACTGATCTGTGTGGCGCGCTATTCGGCGCAGAAAAGCCTGCACACACTGATTGAAGCTTTTGCCCTGCTGCGGGACGACTTCCCTGACTGGCGCCTGCAACTGGTCGGTGACGGCGAGCTCAGGCCGGAGCTGGAAGCGCTGGTGGAAGAAAAAGGGGTGGGCGACCATGTGACGATGACCGGCCATATCACCGGGGTGCATCAGGAGATGGTGGATAGCGGCATTTTTGTGCTGCCCTCGGCGTTTGAGGGGTTCGGTATCGTGGTGGTGGAAGCGCTGCGTGCCGGGCTGCCTTGCGTGGCGTTTAAGGATTGCAACGGCCCCAACGTGCTGATTGAGCCGGGGACGACCGGCGAGCTGGTAGCCAAACGCTCACCGGAAGCGCTGGCCAAAGCGCTGGCTAAGCTGATGAAAAGCAAAGCCCTGCGCCAGCGTTACGGCAAAGCCGGGCGCAACGCGGCGGAAAAATACAATCTGGAGCTTATCTTCCGGCAATGGGTGGAGTATGTCGACCAGGCAATGGCTGGGCGGTGATAATTCTTGGATGGAATGAATAAAGTTAAAGGATAAAGTGTGAAGATCGCCGTAATTGGAAATTGTCAGGTCTCAGTTCTAAGACCAATATTACGTGCTATTCACAGTAATCTGGAAACACCTAACTTTCCGGCTGTTCAGGACCTTAATGATACCCATCGTGAGCGTGTGGAGCGGGAGTGCAGAGAAGCGGACTGGATTTTTTCTCAAAGAGTTAATGATGAATATCCGGTTGAATATGTGAGAACATGTTACCTACGAGAGCATTACAAAGAGAAACTTGTTACATACCCAAGCAGTTATTTTCTGGGGTATGCTCCGGAATGGAATTTGTTGAGGTCAGCTGAATACCATGACTATAATTGTGGCCCTCTTCGTGCCTTACATAGTAGTAAAATATTATATGCCTTTTTTAAGGCGTATAGAGTTCAAGAGGTGATTGATTTTGTTGAGCAGGCTACAGAATTTGATGTTAGGCACTACCAAGGGTTCGCGCAAAAGAGTTTAGACCAACTTCGATTACGGGAAGATCATTTAGATGTTATTATTTCTGATTATATAGAATCGCATTTTTGTGGCAGTCGGCTTTTCCACACAATGAATCATCCCAATCTTGAAGTGCTGGGTAAAGTGGCAATGCGACTCCTAGCCACGATTGGTGAGCGTTATAAATATGCACATCCAGATTTCTTTGGTAATGTAGATTTATTATCTGTATGGCACATGGATAATGCGTATCTTAGGGAAGAGAACGAATTTTCTTTCCCTCGGATTGTCTGTTATCGCGGAGCCCAGATGATAACAGACAATGCTGCCAAAACTGGATTTAGACCTGGAGAGCCTATGCTTTATTCATCGTTGGAGGTGATAGAAGCGTTTTACGCCTATTATTCCAATAACAAAGAATCTTTGCGTCAGCATCCTCATGTGCAGCGTATTTTAGAAGATTATAGTCATTCCAAATAAGAATTTCTGATTATATTTTCGACGGATTGGTTTGCG
>CAYMGS010000070.1:0-10727 GCA_964390025.1 uncultured Rickettsiales bacterium
AGGTCTGCACCCCGGAACGGTTGATAGCCAGCTGTCCAGACCCTTTCAGGGTAATGTCGCAGCGGATCATCTTTTTACCGCTGAATATTCCGTATCAAACATGATTGCAGTGCTTGATGGCCTAACCCCTGCGGAAAGCGGCAAATGCTTTGCTTATGACGGAACAGAAGTGCTTCCCTAAGATTCATAAGGCACATTGTTCAATGAACTGTATGGTAAGAAGCACCATGTCGTCATCTACCAACCAACTGAAAAACATATCAAAACACCGTTGATTGCCTTGCCAAGCCTGTTATCCCATAGAAGGTTTAACCCCATGGAAAAGAGGCAACCACTATGGAAAAACACACCAATGCAAACGAATCTAACACCAACCCCCACGAATATGCCAAACGCATCGCACAGTTGAACGACCGCTTCCGTCAGACCTATTGGGGCGGCAAAGTCATGACCACCTGCGGCGTGAATGAATTATCCGAAGACATTCAGACACGCCTGTTCAGGGCAGTGGCAGAGTATGATGACTTTGACTGGCGCAACGACCCGCATGGTGAACATGACTTCGGCAAGGTAGAAATCGACAACCACGAATTCTTCTGGAAGATTTCGTATTACGATGCCTGGATGGAATATGGCTCCGATGATCCGGCCAACTCGAAAATCACCACCCGCGTGCTGACCATCATGCTTACCAGTGAGTATTAACTAGTTTGTCACATCCATTTTCACTACGAGCCTCGGCTCATGCCCTTCTGGCTTGGGTGAACGGTGATAGATGCGCGGCCTAACACGCTTAAAATGTCAAGGGTGTGATGATTACTCATATTGCCGTAAAACAGCGCTCTATTTCCTGCGCGTGGAACTGGCGAGCATCTTCGCCATCCACCGATCCTTCATATAAACCGAGTTCTTGCATCAGCAGAAAGAAACCCGGTGCGGGTAACCCACCCCGCGCCTTGCTAATCACCAGACTAGCCAGTTGCGGCGCTCCGGCTTTGGCATGAAGCCGCATCATCGCCTCGATCCACTCTGCCGCTTGATGTATGGTGTGCGGCGGCTGTAATTCCAGATACTGCGCCACCTGTGCATAGGTAAGGGTTTTACGGTTCTTCGCTGCCTCAATGAGTAACGCCTCCAAGCGCTCCAGCATTACACCGGCCATGCTTCCTCGCGATAAGCGCTGTCCCAAAACATCCATTCCAGCTGCGTGGCACGCATGAACGCATGGTGCATGGCCTCCAGCGTGCGGGGTGCGGCATAGATTGCCACCTCATCCACAACCGCAATCACCGCATCCACTGCTTGTTCAAATTCCGCCCCGGCATAGGTATCAATCCATGCCTGATAGGAATTATCTCTGGCCGCACGCGCATGGATATGCTTGCCCACCTCGCGGTAAATCCAAAAACAGGGCAGAAGTGCCGCGAGTGCCACTTCAAACGGCTCCAGCGCTGCCACGCGCAGCAGGTAACTCACATAATGCTCACACACAGGGGTCGGTTCAGCCGCAGCGAACGCTTCATTGGTGATGCCAAACTGCTTAAAGAAATCCGCATGCAGGCTGCGCTCTACAATGATGGCCGTTTGCGCCGCCCCTGCAAAATGCACGATGTGATCCGCATGCTGACCCTTCGCAGAAGCCAGCGAAAGCGCTCGCGCAAAACCCTCCAGATAATGCGCGTCCTGAACCATGTAATGCTTGAAGCGCGACTGAGTCAGTGTTCCTTCCATTAGCTCCGTGTTAAATGGAATCTCCAGAATTTCTTCATAAATTGTCAGGTTGCGCTGCCATGCACTTTGGCTGAAAGACCCCATTTTCTCTCCTTTTCTTTTGGTATTCTCGAATGTATTAATAGCCGACTATTTTAATATGGTATAGATGAAATGACCGATAAAACTGCTTCACCCCTTAATGTACTGGGCACGCCGCTGGAGGCTTGTTGCTTCGCGCCCAAAACCGGCTTTTACCGTGATGGCTATTGCCGCACCGACAGCCAAGACCATGGTCGGCATGTGATCTGCGCAGAAATCACTGATGGTTTTCTTGCATTTACCCTTTCGCGTGGCAACGACCTCATCACTCCACATCCAGAGTTTGACTTTCCCGGCCTTAAAGCCGGTAATCGCTGGTGCCTATGCGCTCTACGCTGGAAGGAAGCATATGAGGCCGGTGTCGCGCCGCCGGTGCTGCTGGCTTCCTGCCATGAAAAAGCACTGGAATACGTTTCTCTTGAGGCGTTGCAACGCCACGCGCTGCCCAATGCCTGACATTATTACATCCCAAGGCTGGAATCTTGAAAGTAGGTACACCGCACTGCCGGAGGCATTTTACACACGCATTTCACCCGCGCCGGTGAAAGCGCCGAAGCTGGTGATTGCCAATCATGTGCTCGCTGCCTCGCTGGGGCTCAATTTTCATGGCACGCCCGATGATGATCTAGCCCAGATATTTTCTGGAAATATACTTCCCGATGACGCAACGCCGATTGCACAGGCCTATGCGGGTCATCAATTCGGGCATTTCACCATGCTGGGCGATGGCCGCGCTCATGTGATGGGCGAACAGATTACGCCAAGCGGTCAACGCTTCGACATTCAGTTCAAAGGCTCTGGCCAAACCCCTTATTCACGGCGGGGCGACGGTCGCGCCGCGCTTACACCGATGCTGCGTGAGTATCTCATCAGCGAGGCCATGCACGCGCTCGGCATTCCTACCACGCGCAGTCTTGCTGTTGTTACTACTGGGGAACCGGTCTTCCGCGACACGGTGCTGCAAGGTGCGATCCTCACTCGCGTGGCGGCGAGCCATATCCGTGTAGGCACATTTGAATATGCGGCTGCACGCGAAGACAAAGAGGGCTTAAACGCTCTCGCGGATTATGCGATTGCCCGCCATTACCCCGAAGCGCAGGAACAGGAAAATCCCTATCTCGCATTCCTCAATGCTGTGATCGCAAAACAAGCCAAGCTGGTTGCCAGCTGGATGCATATCGGCTTCATCCACGGCGTGATGAACACCGACAACATGACCATCAGCGGCGAGACGATTGATTATGGTCCGTGCGCTTTCATGGATCGTTTTGCGATGGACACGGTGTTCAGCTCGATTGACCACAACGGGCGCTATGCGTTTGGCAATCAAGCCAGCATCGCGCAGTGGAATCTGGCGCGGTTAGCAGAGGCGCTGCTGCCGCTATTGCATGAGGATATGCATAAAGCCGCTGACCTCGCCGAAGCGGCGATTGAGGAGTATAGTAGCGTATTTAACGCTGCGTGGCTTTCGGGCATGCGCCGCAAGCTGGGGCTGTTTGGCGAGGAAGAAGGTAATCTGCCGCTCATCCAATCGCTACTCGAATGGATGCAGCAAGCGGGTGCAGACTACACCACCACTTTCCGTGATCTGATTGCAGAAGCGCCGCCGCAGGGCGAAGCCTATCAATCGCAAACGTTTTTGGCTTGGCACGCCCACTGGCAGGCACGTCTTGCGCGCAACCCCAAGCCGCTGAAATCATCATGGTGCCTGATGCGTGACAGCAACCCCGTCATCATCCCGCGCAATCAGCATGTGGAAGATGCACTAACAGCCGCCGAGGAAGGCAATCTTGCGGCGTTTCATGCGCTACTGGCCGCCGTGCAAAACCCTTACGCGGAAACCGAAAGCAACACCCTGTTTCGTACCCCACCTCCACACGCCGCTGGCAATTACCAGACATTTTGTGGGACGTAACTTCTCTACTTACCGCAATTTATTCAGTGGAATCTTGATGTAGTTGATGCCGTTGGCTTCCGCTTTGCCAAGATCGCCTGCGCGAAGATTCACCTGAATGGATGGCAGCAATAAACGCGGTACGGCTTTGCCTTTATCCTTGGCATTCCGGGCGGCTACATACTCCGCTTCGCTTACGCCATCATGCACCATATTATTTTCAGCTTTCTGCTCAGCCACCGTGGAGATATACCCTACTGGCTGACCTTGCGGCGGATAATCATGGCAGGTGTAGATTTTGGTGGTTTCAGGTAGTAAAAGCAGCTTCTGGATAGACTGATAGAGCGTGCTGGCGCTTCCACCCGGAAAGTCAGTGCGCGCCGTGCCGACATAAGGCATGAAGATTGTATCACCTACGAAAGCTGCATCACCGATGAGATAGCTTACACAGGCGGGTGTGTGTCCGGGTGTATGCATCACTTTCACTTCGATGTTGCCAATGTTAAAGACCTCTTCGTCTTTGAACAAATGATCGAACTGAGAGCCATCCAACGGGGTATCATGCGCTGTGTTAAATAGGGGAACCCAGAATTTAAGCACTTCCTTGATATGCTCACCAATCCCGATTTTACCACCGAGCTTTTCTCGCAAATAATGCGAGCCTGTCAAATGATCTGCATGGGCGTGGGTTTCTAGAATCCACTCCACACTCAGGCCTTGCTCTTTCACATAGGCAACCACCTTATCGGATGAGGTGGTCGAAGTTTTGCCAGCAAACATGTCATAATCCAGCACGGGATCGATAATCGCGCATTTCTTCGTAGCAGGATCACTCACCACATAGGTGAAAGTGGCGGTATCCTTGTCAAAAAAGTGATGTATCTGCATCAAATCCTCCTTAGCCTGCGTTAAATAATGTGTGTAGTTGCTCAGCCATCACCGCCAGACCGATGAAAAGCGTGAACAGTCCAAATAGTTTTTTGAGTTTCTCACCTTCGACGCGCTTGCCCAATGTTGTGCCAAGCCACATGCCAAGCAGCGTCAGGCCAAGAAATGTACCAAGCAACGGCCAATCAAGCGGAATGCCTGCGGCGATGTCACCCTTGAACCCCACCAGCGAATTGATGGCGATGATGGCGAGTGATGTGCCAATCGCCTCTTTCATGGATAAACCGAATAGCGCAATTAATGTCGGGATAATCAGAAACCCACCGCCTGCGCCAACCATGCCCGTCAGCAGGCCAATACCAGCACTGCCTAAGATGAGTTTTGTCAGGCGACTGATACTTAGTTTACGATAGTGGTCTGGCATCACTTTGACTGGCCTCAGCATAAATCCAGCCGCTACGATCATCAGCCCCGCAAAGAGCAGCATAATGAAACTATCTTTAGGAATACCTGCGATTGGATCAGGAATTGCAGGTACAATAAAGCTGCGCGTAACAAGCACACTCAGCATCGCAGGAGCGGCAAAAATCAGTGCTGCTTTGATATTCACCAAGCCGTGCCGCCAATAGCGCAGCGCGCCCACAAGCGCAGCGCTACCCACCACTAACAGGGAATAGCCCGTGGCCACAACGGGCTTCACACCGAATAAATATACCAGTATTGGCACGGTGAGGATGGAGCCACCCGCACCAATCAAGCCGAGTGTTAGCCCCATCAGAGTTGCCAGAAGGTAGCCAAAAAGTAGCATGATTATCTCACGCTAGAGCTTGTGGCACCAGCCATTTGCTGATTCCACGGCATTTTGGCCATCACCATCGCAAGGCCGCAAAATCCTGTCAGCCCCGCAAAAGCTAATCCTGCGCCGATAAAACCCGTGAGCACAAACCATGCTGGTGAAAAAAGAGTGCCAAGCACGCTACCCATGATCAGCATCAGTCCGATAGCAAGCTGTACCTGCCGATCCAGAGGCAGAAAAAACTTCCCCGACGTGGTAACCGCATGTCCTGCTGCACCCCATGCGGAAATACCACCTTCGAGGTTATACACCTCAAGGTTCGCATCTTCGGCCAGTAGCTTTTCGCAGGCATTGAGGCTGCGTTTTCCGGAACGGCAATGGATCACCAGTTTTTTGTCACCTGTTTGCGGGATTGCTGTTTTATTGATTTTCCCAAGCGGTAATAAGGCTGCGCTTTCAATCTTCTCTGCAGCATGTTCGGCAGGTTCGCGTACATCCACCAACACCGCTTCGCCATTATCTATCCAGCGTTTGAGTGTTACGGCATCAACGGTTTTTATCGGCATATTATTTCTCCTCTGTGATGGGAATAGTAATGGTGAAGGCTCCCCGCATATCACCCACATGAAAGCCTGTGGCCTGATCTTGTGGATAAAGCGCATGAATCGTTTGATAGAGTTCAGGGTTTACTCGCCCTCCGTGGCAGGCGGCGCATTGCCCCTGCATGGGAATGGCTTTCATGTAACGGAAATATTCTCCATCATATGACGTGGCTTCCATCGTCGCCATGGGTTCTCCTTCGCCAAGACGCATCAAAAAAGCCTCCATCTGCTTTTTCTCCCATGCGTCGGGGTTGTTTTTTTCGTTGCGGGTTTTAAGGGCTGTTCTGCCGATGCTGGCACCCAGTTTATCCGATAGTTCCGTGGTTATTGGCAGGGCTTTCAGGTTACATATCTCCACAGCATTCTCTACGCCACCTTACTGCATGGCGCTCTGTAAGGCTTGCGCCAGCGCTTGCTGAAGTTGTTTTGCAGCATCCCGTGATTGTTGAATAAGTGCAGTATCACGGCCTTCATCGGCCGCTGAAGCAGGCATAGCCAACAAGTGAGCGCTCAGAGTAAGAAGGCAAATATATTTAGATAATGCTAATATATTAGGCAAAATTTTTATCCTTTGCAGTAAATTAAATACAGAGTGGACAAAATCGCTTCCACTTCAGGGTTGCTGATACGGTAAAAGACCATCTGTCCTTGCTTATCAGCTTCCACCATCTGCAGATCCCGCATTTTGGCAAGATGCTGAGACAAAGCTGAGCTCGACAGATTAACCAGATCAGCAAGTTGGCCAACCGATTTTTCACCCTTAACTAAATGGCAAAGAATCATCAGCCGTTTGGCGTTAGCCAGCAACTTAAGCATGGCTTCCGCCTTGGCGGCGTTGCGCTGCATGACGTCCAGGCTGGATTGAATGGGCTTGTCCTTCATATCTACATTTTATTAGAATATGCTAAAATAAGCAAGCGGATGAATATCGTATTCATCTCATCTCACCATGTAACCCCTCCGCACATGGATAGTCTGATGAGTTGCTGGGTTTTTATTGACGGATTAATGTATTTTCTGTAATTTCAGGAATAAATGAAAATTAGAAAGCAGCTAAAATGAAACTTTCTGAATCCATGCAAAGCTTTGTGTCTCACTTTGGTGAGATGGGCAGTCGTTGGGGCATTAATCGCACCGTGGGGCAGATTTATGCCCTGCTTTATATCTCACAGAAACCGCTTTGCGCCGATGAAATTGGCGACACGCTGGGATTCTCGCGTTCCAACGTGAGCATGGGATTAAAAGAGCTGGAAAGCTGGCGTTTAACACGCATCCGGCATTACCAGAAAGACCGTAAAGACTATTTCATCGTACCGGAAGATGTGTGGGAGATTTTCCGCACGCTGGTGGAGGAGCGCAAGAAAAGGGAGATCGATCCCACGCTTTCCATGCTCCGCGACGTTATCCTGACCAATGCCGAGAATGGTAAAGAGGCTTATGCGCAGGATAAAATGCAGGAGATGCACGACCTGATCGAGATGCTGACTGGCTGGTATCAGGATATGGAAAAGCTGGAGACAGAGCGGCTGGTTAGCCTGCTTAAACTTGGCTCAGAAATCTACAAATTATATGAGATGAAAGACAAGCTGAAGGTTATTCCCGGCGGCAAAAAGAAGCAGGAGAAAAGCTGATGGAATCGGTTGATGCACTTATCTTGGCGCGCGCACAATTTGGAGCGAACATCACGTTTCATATTCTGTTTCCCACGATTACCATCGCACTGGGCTGGGTGCTGCTGTTCTTTAAGCTGCGCTTTAATAAAACCAATGATGAAAAATGGATGGATGCTTACCGCTTCTTTGTGAAGATTTTTGCGCTCTGCTTCGCCCTTGGTGTGGTGTCGGGTATTACCATGTCCTTCCAGTTTGGTACGAACTGGCCGGGCTTCATGGAAAAAGTCGGCAATATCGCAGGGCCACTTTTGGCCTATGAGGTGATGACGGCGTTCTTCCTTGAGGCAACCTTTCTGGGCATCATGCTGTTTGGCTGGGGGCGTGTGTCTAACCGCGTACATACGACTGCCACGGTGCTGGTGGCCGGAGGTACAACCCTCTCGGCGTTCTGGATTATTGCGCTCAATAGCTGGATGCATACGCCTGCCGGATTTGAGATGCGTGACGGCGTAGCGCATGCCACCAACTGGATGGAGATTATTTTTAACCCTTCTATGCCGTACCGCTTAACGCATATGTTGCTGGCTTCAGGCCTGACCTGTGCGTTCCTTATCGCTGGATTATCTGCCTATCAATGGCTTAAGCATGATCGTCGTCCCGGTGTGCTGGCCGCAATGAAAACCGGTGTGTATCTGGCGGCATTACTGATTCCGTTACAGATTTTTATGGGCGATATGCATGGGCTGAACACACTGGAGCATCAACCGCAAAAAGTGGCGGCGATGGAAGGCATCTGGGAAACCGAACGTGGAGCAGCACTCAGGCTTTTCGCGATACCCGATGAAGAGGCGCGCACCAACCATTTTGAGGTTTCCATTCCCAAGCTGACCAGCCTTATCCTGACGCATGAGTGGGACGGTGAAGTGAAGGGCCTCAATGAGTTTGAGCATCACCCGCCGGTAGCGCCTGTGTTTTATGCCTTTCGTATTATGGTAGGCGTTGGCATGCTGATGTTGCTGGTGTCATGGGCTGGTGCGTGGGTCATGCGCCGCAAGGGTGAGCCTTCGCGCTGGCTGGCATTCGCGCTGGTGGGGATGACCTTTGCCGGATGGGTGGCTACCGTTGCCGGATGGTATACCACGGAGATTGGCCGCCAGCCATGGCTGGTGGAGGGAGTGTTGATGACGGCGGACGCCGTATCCAATGTTTCAGCGGGCATGGTTGCCACAACGCTGATCGCTTACTTGGTGGTATATATCGCACTGATTATCGCCTTTATCGGCACGGTTTTCTACCTTGCCCGTAAAGCAAAAGAATCGCGAACGGACAGGGCGCCCATCGGCACACGTCCCGGTGTGGCTGCGAGCCGTCAGGTATTGGAAGGAGACGCGTAATGGAATTACTGGCGTATGAAGGACATTGGTTGGCGGTGGCATTTGCCTTCCTGATGGGGCTTTCCATCCTGCTTTATGTGGTTTTGGATGGTTATGATCTGGGCGTGGGCATCCTGATGCAGGGTGCGACAGAAGAAGAAAAAGACAAGATGATCGCCTCTATTGGGCCATTTTGGGATGCTAATGAGACATGGCTGGTGATGGGCGTCGGCATTTTGCTGGTCGCCTTCCCGATCGCACATGGCTCGATTTTGACCGCGCTCTATCTGCCCACGGCCATCATGCTGATTGCGCTGATTCTGCGCGGTGTCTCTTTTGACTTTCGCGCCAAGGTGCAGGCTGAGCGCAAGCATGTGTGGAACAAGTCCTTTTTTATCGGCTCGCTCGGTGCGGCGCTGGCGCAAGGCTATATGCTTGGCCTGTATATCATGGGTTTTGAAAATAGCCTGACCGCGCAATCGTTCGGCGCACTGGCTGCGATTTGCACCGCAGCGGGTTATAGCTTCATCGGCGCCTGCTGGCTTATTATGAAAACCGAAGGCGCTTTGCAACAAAAAGCGGTGCGTGCTGCGCGTATTGGCCTGTGGCTGACCAGCCTTGGTATTGCGATTGTTTCGATTGCGACGCCGCTGGTGAATGAGCGCATTTTTGATAAATGGTTTTCGATGCCGAATATCTTTTTACTCGCGCCCATTCCCATTATCACGGGAGCATTGATTATTGGACTTGAGGTCATGTTGAGAAAAATGCCCTTCAAAGACGATAAGCTCTGCTGGATGCCCTTCGCGGGTGCGATTGGCATGTTTATTTTATGCTTCCATGGCCTCGCTTATAGCTTCTATCCTTATATCGTGCCGGAGAAAATGACCATTTACAGTGCGGCCGCATCTCCTGATTCCCTGATGATTATTTTTGTAGGGGCATTGATCGTGCTACCCTGCATTATTGGCTACACGATGTTCGCTTACCGCGTCTTCTGGGGCAAGGTGCAGGATTTGAGGTATTACTAAGTATGATTATCGTTTTCTACGATGGAAAATGCGGCTTATGCGTAAAAGAGATCAATCATTATCGCAAGATTGCACCCGCCGGCATCTTCGACTGGCAGGACATTACCGAATCTGCGGATGATCTGAACAAAGAGGGCATCCATCTCTCCGTAGGCCTAAAACTACTCCATGTCAAAGACAATAAAGGGCAGATGCATGTGGGCGTGGATGCTTTTATCCTCATCTGGAAACAACTGAGGCGTTGGCGATTCCTTGCCATGGTTGTGTCCATCCCCGGCATTCGTCAACTTGCCGATCTTAGCTATCGGATTTTTGCGAATGGGCGCTTTAAGCGGCTGGCGCATTGCCAACTGGCACTGAAGCGGGAGCAACAATCATGATATTAGTGCTGGGCGCTTTACTGGGTTTTATGTCTGTAGCTTTTGGAGCCTATGCTGAACATGGGCTGCGCGAGAATATCACGGATGAACAGTTTCGCTTCCTCATGACGGCGGTGCGCTATCATCAGGTGCATGCGGTGATCATCAGCGCGATTGGACTTGCCCTGCTGAGTGATGGCAAACTGGCGACCCTGCCCATGCTGAAGTGGAGCGGTGCGCTCTTTATTCTTGGTACAGCGCTGTTTAGCTTTAGTATTTATCTATCCGTTGCCTTTAGTAGGAATGAACTAGGGCGTGTTGACACTAATTGATTGACATGAGTTGTTACTTATCATATT
>CAYMGS010000071.1:0-1036 GCA_964390025.1 uncultured Rickettsiales bacterium
GTCTTGATGTTATGTCCGGAGGGGGTGATGGCTTCCTGAGCTTTGCTGTGCATCTGGCGTTTGATGGAGAGAATATCTTCAATCGCGGCGAAATCCAGATGTTTACGCCAGATAAACGGACGAATGTCTCTAAGAAACTGCTCACCGCACGTCCGGTCACCGGCAACAATACGGGCTTTAATCATCGCTGCGCGTTCCCAGTTCTGGCCAACAGACTCATAATAGCTGACAGCGGCATCTACCGTTACAGCGGGCGGGGTAGAGCGAGGGTCGGGACGCAGGCGCAGGTCGGTTCTGAATACATAACCGTCCCGTGTGCGCTCCTGCATCATACTGACCACATCCTGTGCCAGACGTGCGGTGAAGTGTTGCGCCGTGCGTGAGCCGGTATAAGGAAGTGTCTCCGGGTCATAGAGAATGATGAGATCGATGTCGCTCGAATAATTCAGTGTACGCGAGCCGAGCTTGCCCATCCCGAGAATAAACAGTCCGCATTGCTGTGCGGTTGTGCCTTCTGCAAGGTCGCCTTTACGCTGCGCCTCAGCAATGAGTGTGGCAAGGGCGGTCTGAAGTGCCAGTGCAGCAAAGTCGGATAAGATGGCCGTGGTCTGCGGCATAGACCAGTCACCGTTTATATCTGCGAGCGCGGTCAGCAGGGCAATCTGGTCTTTGCAGCGGCGCAGATATGTCATGGCCTCCGGGCGATCTTTAAAACCCTGACGGCGTTCTTGCATGGCTTCCAGTAGCTGATCTGCCGTTTCGGTTGCGCTTTTTTCGCAAAACGCGGTCAGTATGTCCGGGTTTTTATGGAGCAGACGTGAGAGAAAAGGGGAGTGTGAGAGTATACCGGAAATCACGGCATTACCCTGTTCTGTCTCCATCCAGCTTAGTGCGGGCTGATGTTCGCCATCACGTAGCAGGGCGGAGAATTCCTCTTTGTGGCGTTCCAGTTCCTCCGATGGTTCAGATACAGGCAGGGGAGGCTGGTGAATGTCGGGTTGCGGGCGTTCGGGCTGTGCTACGACTGGGCGGACGC
>CAYMGS010000071.1:1046-10715 GCA_964390025.1 uncultured Rickettsiales bacterium
TGTTAATGTCTGCCGCATCTTAACCGCCTTTACCGACAACATCCAACAACTGAATCGCATGGATACCGAACCCGCCACACAAGAGCGACCACGCAGGAAAAAAACAGGGCGGATAGTATGGCTGCTGCTCTTCTCACTTCTGGTGCTTACAGGGCTAAGCGTCAGTTGGCTGGCCAGCGGTGTAAGAACCCTTGATTTCCTGAAGCCTCATATACAGCAAGGGCTGGGTGAGGCATTTGATCCTTGCCGCGTTGCGGCTGAAACCATTCATTACAAAGCAGATATTGGAGACATGGCGCTGGTGACTAACCTCGGGGGAGTCACCTTCTTTGATGAACAGGGAAAACCGGTAGCGCAACTGGAGAAGGTCAATCTGGATATATCTCTGCTTAGTTTGTTATCCGGTAAGGTCAGTTTTAAGACACTGGAAGTGGTGCGCCCATCGATCCATTTATTTGCCGATGCGGATGGTGGTATTTCCATGAGTGTCTCGTCTCGCGAAGACAGCAAAGAGACTGATGTTGCAGAACCATCCATAGATGAACGGGAAGCCGCGATTCCATTAGGTGGGTTCATGGCGTTCCTAAAAGAACAATCAGTAAAGACGTTGCTTATCCGCGATGCGTTTTTGAGTATTGATTCTCCAAAGGTTACGGCCATGTATCAGGTGCCACGCCTGATGCTACTGACGCAGGATGAAGGTGATGCCATCGCCCTGAAATATGATCTGCAGGTAAAGGAAGTGGAGGCCATCTCCCGTTTAACCGGGGCCATTGAAATGGACGAGGCACGTGATCATGTCCGGGTTCGTGGAGAGCTGGAAGACTTCAATCTCAGGCTACTGGCACCGTTTCATGCTTACGGCGTGTATCTGGTTCAGGCTAACGTGAAGCTGGATGGTTCGCTTATGGCAGCGCTTTCCGGGCAGGGAGAGTTGATAGATGCCTCTGCCGATCTTTACATAGAGAACGGGACGTACGCTCATCCTGACCTTCTGCCGGAAACACTTCGGCTTGATGCACTGAGTATTAAAGCGCGCATGGCAGAAAAGAACACGGTACAGATTGAGGAAATCAGTCTGAAAAATCAGGACATGAACCTCAGAGCAGAGGGAAACCTGGTTATGGCTGCCGGAGATATAGGGGCGCAGATGAACGCAACTGTCGAGAATCTGCCGCTGGAGCGCATTGGTGCATACTGGCCGAAAGGGCTTTCAGAGGACGCACGCGAATGGGTGACGAGTAACCTTACCGTAGGTACGGTAACAAAGGCAGAAGCAACGCTTTCCATGCCTCCGGGCGCATTAGAGGCCGAAGAAACGCCGGAGGACTTACTGGATGCCACGATTAACGTCAGCAATGCCAGCGTGGAGTATCTCCCGGACTTCCCATTGATTACGGGTGTGAACGGCACGGCAACAATTACCGCAAAAAGTATCGATATACGTGCGAAAACGGGTAACAGCATGCGTGGTACTAAGTTGAAAACTGCGCGCTGGGGTATCCCGGATTTTGGTGCTACCGGTATGCCGATGATTCTTGAGCTTGATGTTACGGCGCCGGCGGCGGATGTTGCAGAACTTATTGGCCCGCAATATCTGGACCTTGCCAGTGCGTTGAAGCTTGACCCGGAACGCATTACGGGAAGTGCCGCCGGGCAGGTGGAGCTGTCACTGCCGCTTTATTCTGCTGAGTGGCCCAAAAATAAACCGTATGTCACGTATGATATCGATGCCACACTTGAGAATGTGACGCAGAGCGGTGTGCTCGATAAATGGAACTTTGCCAATATGTCCGGTACACTGGCAGTGAATAATGCAGGGCTTGCACTGCAAACCGATACAGTAATGCAGGAGGTGGATGCCGCCCTGGGGGTGAAGCGCAGCTTTGCGGGAACGGAAAAAACCGATTACACGCTGGTAGCAGAGATTCCGCACAATAAACTTTCGGAGTTTGGGTTTGAGGCGCCACGCCAGATTACCGGCGTGCTGGGTGTGGATGCGGTGGTGAATGAAGAAAACAATGTCTCTGTGACCACTGCGAACATTGATCTCGGTCAGGCGGCCATCGCGATTCCCGATATCAACTATTATAAAGACACAGGTGTTCCGGCTACGCTGAAGATTGCACAGAAAACACAAGGCAACCTGCAGGTAATTCCCGATTTTTCCTATAGCTCAGAAGGGGCAGAAGCGACGGGAAGCCTGACACAGAATCTGGAAACAGAAGAGCTGGAGTCGCTGAAACTGACAAAATTTAAGCTGGGGGCCAACGATCTGCTGCTGCATTATTCAACAGAAGGCGGACGCAGGTTTATCACGATTCAGGGGCAGACGCTTGATCTCTCTGGTGAAGAGGAGAATCCGCAGGAAGAAACGCAGGCAGCTGATTCAGCAGAGAAAAAACCGGACGAAAACCCGCTTGAGCAGTTGATGAATACCCGTATTGAACTGGATCTGAAACGGTTATTGTTGTCTTCTGATAAAGGGCTTAACAATCTGAAGGGGCACATTGATTGCGGGCAGCGTTTGTGTTCAAGCGTGGAACTCAATGCAAACACCGACCCTAAAAATGTACCGTTGAATATCTCTATTGTCACGACCGGAAACGGGCGCGAGTTTTCACTGTTTTCTGATGATGCGGGCAGCGTGACCGATGCACTGGATATCAGCGAGCATGTGAAAGGCGGTGCATTAAACATGAATGGCGTCTTCGACGACAGCTCTGCGGAGCCGGTGTTAAATGCACAGCTTAGCATCAATGACTTTCGCGTAGTAAAAGCACCTGTGCTGGCAAAATTATTATCGCTGGCCTCGCTAACCGGTGTACTGGATGTGCTGTCCGGCAAAGGGATTGCTTTTATCAAACTGTCGTCGGACATTCGCTACAGTGATGGCGTGCTGATCCTGAAAAAAGGAAAGGCATATGGTTCTGCAATCGGACTGACGGCAGAAGGAAAAATCAGGCCGTTTGCCGGTACATTAAACCTGGAGGGCACGGTTGTGCCTGCATACGCTGCCAACAGTGTGCTGGGGAACATCCCGGTGATCGGGACATTGCTGACCGGAGGAGAGGGAAGTGGTATTATCGCGGCGAATTATTCCATGAAGGGAGAAAGCGATGATCCGAATATTCTGGTCAACCCGCTTTCGCTACTGACTCCCGGCTTTACACGGAACCTGTTTGACGTGTTTGACGCGCCGGAAAAAGGCGATGAAGAAAGTGTGCCAGATAAAGATGGTGCGTCACGTACACCAGCTGGAAATAACGACCTCACACCTGATCAACCTGCTTTCCCAAGTGCGCCACGGCGCTAATCAGCATTTAAAAACAGACTACGCCGCCTTTTGCAGCATCGCATACAGCTCATCTTTGACTGCCAGATGCTTCTTTTTCAGGTCTTCCGTATAGGTATCGGAAGGGGTCTCTATCTCTTCAGCAATGCGGTGCAGTTCCTTGCCGGTTTTCTCGTATTCGGCAAACAGTTTCTGGAAATGTGCATCCGTGGTTTTCAGCGTATGAATCTGCTCTTTATAGTTCGGGAATTCTTCTGCGAGATCATGATATTCGTTAAACATAGGGTAAGGTCTCCTGATTGGTTATGAGGCTAACTTGCCACGCTGACAGTCTCTGTACCTTGATCTTGGTCAAATTGCAAGGTGGCGAGTCGATGATAGAGTTCCGAGCTTTGCAATAGCTCGTCATGCGTGCCAATGGCTTTGATATGTCCGTCTTCCAGCACGACAATACGATTGGCGTTTTTCACGGTAGCCAGCCTGTGCGCAATAACCAGTGTGGTGCGGTCTTTCATGACGGCAGAGAGTGCCTTCTGCACCCGATGTTCGTTCTCAGCATCAAGTGCGCTGGTGGCCTCATCCAGCAGCAGGATCGCCGGGTTACGGATAATGGCGCGGGCAATAGCTATGCGTTGTTTCTGTCCACCCGAGAGCCGGACACCTTTTTCACCTATGTAGGTATCAAATCCCTCCGGCAAATCTTCGATAAACTCCAGCGCTTCGGCCATTTCGGCAGCAGATATCACTTTTTCACGAGTGGCTTCCGGTTTGCCGCATAAAATATTGGCGTAAGCCGTGCTGGAAAACATCACCGGGTCTTGCGGCACCAGCCCGATATGGCGCCGTAATTCCTCCGGGTCAAGCTGGCGTATATCTGTGCCATCAATGCTGATCGTGCCGGATGTCGGATCATAGAAACGGAGTAATAACTGTATGATGGTGCTCTTGCCTGCTCCTGAGGGGCCGACGAGTGCCAGTATTTCACCGGGTGCCGTTTCAAGGCTGAAGTCAGCAAGTGCCGGGGCTTTGGGGCGGGAAGGGTACGCAAAATGCAGCCGGTCAAAACGCACATGTCCTTTCACGGGCAGAGTAAGCGACCATGGAGCGGCCGGGGTGGCAATGGCCGGTTTTAATGCTTTCAGTTCCATCAGCCGTTCAGTGGCTCCGGCAATGCGTTGCAGGTCGCCCATCACATCGCTGAGTGAACCTACCGATCCGGCGACAACGACTGCGTAAAAGACAAATGATGAGAGTTCCCCAGCGGAAATCTCGCCGGAAATCACACGATGCCCGCCAATCCACAATACGGTGGCAATCGCGCCAAACACCAGCGCAATGACAATGGCAATCAGCAACGCTTTCATCCGGATACGCGCCAGTCCGGCTTTCTTGGCGGCATCGACGCGTTCCCTGAAACGTTCCTGTTCTATCTCCTCCAGTGCCAGCGACTGAATGGTACGCACCGCATTGAAGGTTTCTTCCGCCTGCACGTTGATATCTGCCACCCGGTCCTGCGCCTCACGGGAATAGCGCCGTACCCGGTTGCCAATTACCAGAATGGGGATGATCACCAGAGGAATAATCAGTAACAGGTATTTCGTCAGTTCCCAGCTTGTCAGTAACAGCAGGGCAAAGCCCCCGATCAGCATCAGCGCATGGCGTAAAATCACGGAAATGGAACTGGAAAGCTGGTTTTGCAGTAAGGTGGTGTCCGTGCTCAGTCGGGAGAGAAGCTCTCCGGTGCGCATCGTCTCAAAAAATCCGACATGCATATGGATCAGGCGGGCATAGATGTCATCGCGTATATCGGCCACCAGCCGCTCACCCAGCCACGTGACCAGATAAAATCTAAGCCATGTTGCTCCTGCCAGCACCAGCACCGCCCCAAGCAGCAACTCATATCCTGTGTCCAGCAGTCCGGCATCTCCTTTGCCAATTCCGGAGTCGACAAAAATACGCAGCCCATACCCCATCCCCAGCACGGCAGAAGATGTGACGACAATGGCGATAAAAGCAATAAAAATGGAAAGCCGGTAAGGACGCAAGTAGCCATAGAGCAGGCGCAGGCTTTTAATATGGCCCTTGGGCGGTGTGGCTGAATCGCCGATCATGCTTTGATATGTGGGTTGCACTAGACTTCAATCGTGAAATTCACGCCGGTGACCATGCCCAGCTCTTCGGCCAGCACTACCGAAAGGCGGCGGCCATCTGCCAGTTTCCAGTCTTTTCCGGCATCCGTAGGAGAAAAATGCAGGCCACCGCTGAGTGGAGAGGACATCCAGATTTGCTGGCTGGCGCTGTGTTTGTTAATCACAAACTCGTGTCCTCCACCCTCAATCAGCAGAATACCATCCTGCAAATCAATATCCAGCCCACCATCTTCATCCTGTTGTTCAATCTGCTCAAACAGGGATTCCAGATAAGCATCTGCCTGCTGATGAAAATCAGACTCTTGCAACTCCATGCGCGTTCCTTATGCTGTCGTCGTTAAACATATACCTAAAGCAGTCGCTTCTGGCTGGCAAGTAAAGGTTAGCGTAGGATTTATGGCTCAGGACAAGAAACCCAGACGCGTTCCCGGCGGACGTGGCCCATCTGTAAGTGGAAGCAATCGCAAACCACGATCGTCCTCGACCTCCCCGGCAAAGGGTAGACCCGCCACGCGGCGCACGTCCGCGAAGCCAAAAAGGAAGCGCACGCGCAAGATGCAGGGGAACCGCTGGCAGCGTTTCCGCCGCTGGCTGTTTAACTGGCGTATGCTCTCACGTCTGTTCTCCGTCGGCCTGACGGTAATGATTATGCTGCTCTTCGCCATGATTTATTTTGCGCAGGATCTGCCGGATATCAGCGGGCTGGGGGCGGCACGGAAAACGCCGGGTATCCAGATTACCTCCGCCAGTGGCGAGATCATCGGCTCTTACGGCCAGATTTACGGTGACTATCTGCAATATCGTGACCTGCCGGAATCATTGATTAATGCGGTGCTGGCTACAGAAGACCGCCGCTTTTTCTCGCATTTTGGCATTGACCCGCTGGGAATTGCGCGGGCAATGGTCGTCAATATTCAGGCCGGACGATTTGTGCAGGGAGGGTCCACCGTCACGCAGCAACTGGCGAAAAACGTGTTTCTGACACCGGATCGCACGCTGAAGCGTAAATTGCAGGAAATGCTGCTTGCCTTCTGGCTGGAAGGGCGCTTCACCAAGGAAGAAATTATCAGCATCTACCTTAACCGCGTCTATATGGGGGCGGGTAATTACGGTGTGGATGCCGCCTCCAGGCATTATTTTGAGAAATCTGCCCGTGACCTGAAGCTGGCAGAAGCGGCAATGATCGCCGGACTGCTGAAAGCGCCTTCACGTTACAGCCCCACCTCGGATGCGGAGCTGGCGAAGAAACGTGCGCATCAGGTGTTGCTTAATATGGCGGATGCCGAGATGATTACAAAAGAAGAGGCGGAGCAAGCCATTGCCTCCCTTGCCTTCCCCGATAAGCTGCTCGAAGGGGGTAAAAGCGAGCGTTACTTCACAGACTGGATCGTTGACCTGATACCGGACTATATCAGCCATGTGGAAGAAGACCTGATCATTCGCACCACGCTGGAGCCATCCATGCAGCGCTACGCGGAAGAGGCCATTGACGCGCAACTGACATCGGAGGTGATGGCGGAAAAGGATATTGGGCAGGCGGCATTGCTTGCTATGCGGCCTGACGGGGCAATTGTAGCGATGGTTGGGGGGCGTGATTATGCCAAAAGTCAGTATAACCGGACGGTGCAGGCCAAGCGCCAGCCGGGTTCCGCCTTCAAACTGTTTACCTATCTGGCGGCGATGGAAGAGGGGTATACACCGGATGATATGATCGAAGACCGCCCGGTATCGATCCCGGTCTACCGTAAAATGTGGTCACCGAAAAACTATGACGGGAAGTATCGGGGCATTATTACTATCCGTGAAGCACTGACCCGCTCCATCAACACCATTGCCGCACAGCTGATTGATGCGGTAGGGCCATCGCAGGTGGTGACCGTGGCACGTCGGTTGGGCGTGCGCTCTGAGCTGAATCCGGTGCCTTCGCTGGCACTGGGGTCGGCTGAGGTTACGCTATTGGAAATGGTGACGGCCTATGCGCATCTGGCCTCCGGCGGCAATGGAGTACGACCCTACGCTATTGCGGAAATCGTCAGCAAGCGGGATGGTGACGTGCTGTATGAATACCATCCGCCCATGTCCTATCTGGTAATTAAACCCAACGTGGTGGCCATGATGAACAGTATGCTGAGTAATGTCATCTCATCTGGCACCGGACGTGGCGCTGCGATTGGTCGTCCGGCGGCAGGAAAGACCGGTACCACGTCGGATTATAAGGATGCATGGTTCATGGGATATACGCCGGATCTGGCCGCAGGGGTGTGGATGGGTAAAGATGATGCTACCCCCATGAAACGCGTCACCGGCGGTGCAGTTCCCGCCCGTGTGTGGAAAGGCTTTATGAGTAAGGCGCTGGAAGGGACAACGGCGCACGCGCTGCCCACACAATATACCGTGTTGCCGAGCTATACATTGCCGTGGCTGAACGGTACCGGAGAGACATCGCAGGGGCCGGTTTCCACGCGCACCGGGCAACGGCCTTCCGTACCGCCGTCACGGCCACGCAATGCACCACCCGACGATGCCGGGCTGGGCCGGTCATTCTGGGATAAATTGTTTGATGATAACCGAATCGAGCACGAGTATCCCACGCAGCGCTAATCAGGCACGGCCATAGCGGGTGAGGGTGGCGCCGTGTGTCTTGAGCCACTCACGATGCTGGCGGTAATCCGGGCATAGTTCCCTGACCAGTGCCCAGAAGGCCGGGCTGTGATTATGCTCTCTTAAGTGCGCCACCTCATGCGCGGCTACGTAATCCAGTACCTCTTTCGGCGCAAAGACCAGTCGCCATGAGAACATCAGTTTACCATCCGCCCCGCAACTGCCCCAGCGCCCGGAAGGGTCGGCCAGCCTGAGTGAAATCACCTCACAGCCGAGTGTTCTGGCCATTTCACTGGTTGCTTCACTGAGATATGCATGCAGATGGGTTTTCAGCATCCGCGTGACTGTTGTTTCACAGCGCGCAGGGGTCGCCAATACGGGAAGAAGGTGGTTGTCATCTTTATCCACATCCTGCGCCGGGGTAATGCGTTTCGGTTCACCCAACACGGGGATGGTGTTTCCAAAAGTCAGGGGTATACGTTCCGGCAAATGGCGTGCCTGTGCGTCCAGCCATACCTGTTTTTCATCTAGAAAGCGCCGGGCTTCCCGTACCGGGCAGCACAGGGGCAGGGTCAGAGTAATCTCGTCTTTCAGCGGGTTCACCCGCAGGCTCATCCGGCGCGACTGTTTTATCCGGCGTACCTTGAGTGGTAGCGTCCGTTCTCCTGCGGTGATATGGCTGGGCAGTGATGAAGGCATAAAAGCATTTGCTCCTTTCGCCGCTATTTAATATTGGTTAAGACGAAGGAACAATGACAATATGCGCTACCCGCCCCAGTTTTTAGACAGGATACGGCAGTCATACCGCCTGTCCGAGGTTATTGGACGCCGCCTGCAGATCCGCAAGGCGGGGCGGGAGTTCCATGCGCTGTGTCCGTTTCACAATGAGAAAACGCCTTCTTTCACGATCAGCGATACGAAAGGGTTTTATCACTGCTTTGGCTGTGGTGCCCATGGCGACGTGATTAATTTTATCAAGGAATATGAAGGAGTCAGCTGGCCACAGGCCGTGGAGTCGCTTGCACGTGAGGCTGGGCTGGAGCTGCCGCAGCTTACCCCGGAAGTGCGCCGGAAAATGGAGCGCTCGGAAGAACTCTATGCCGTGCTTGAAAAAGCGGCGCTCTGGTTTACGCAGCAACTCACCCGTACGACCGGGGCGGGGGCACGGGATTATCTGGAAGCGCGGGGCATCAGTCGTGAAGCGCTCAGTGCTTTTCGGCTAGGTTATGCGCCGGATACACGGGAAGGGTTGAAGTCAGCACTCGCCTCGCTCCATGTGTCTGAGCGTGACATGGAAGAGACCGGCCTACTGTCGAAGTCCGAGAGCGGTACCAGCTTCGATAAATACCGGGGGCGTATTATCTTTCCCATCCGCGATATTTCTGGTCGTGTGGTTGGCTTTGGTGGCCGGTTGATGGTGGATGTCGAACGGGCACCCAAATACCTGAACTCACCCCAAACCCTGCTATTTGATAAAGGCCGCCTGTTATATAACGCTGATCTGGCCCGGGTTTCCACCGCACGCAAGGGTCGCTTATTGGTAGCGGAAGGGTATATGGACGTGATCGCCCTTCATCAGGCCGGGTTTACGGAGTCTGTGGCTCCACTTGGCACGGCGGTCAC
>CAYMGS010000072.1:0-10699 GCA_964390025.1 uncultured Rickettsiales bacterium
TTCGACTCGACGCCCCCACATGTGGACAATGAAGAGCCGCCCGAAGGGTCGGCGGAAGTTATCTCGTTAGACGCGTTTCGTAAAAAGTAATTCAGCGTTCCCTGCCGGATTGCGCGTGTGCTTCTTTAACCTTCTCAATAACTGAATCCACGTCATATTCTGCTTCCCTCAGACTACTCTCTACTGCCTTTGTCATCTGCTCCCATAATGCCACATGCGAAGCATCGTAACGCTTATTAACAACTGGAGCATGTTTAGCGTCACCTGAGCGCATTTGCCTGATTGTAGCGTCTACATAGACCGTACGTCTGGGGCGATCATTATGAATTTGATTCAGATTATTATATCCCAGCACTTTTCGTAATTTATCCTCTATACCGTCACGCTGCTCTGAAGTCACCGGGGCCACATCCGGATTCCACCGGGCTTCCTGCACATGACCGTTAAGCACCACCAGCCCCTTCTCAAACGCCGCCACCAAATCCCTGTCATGAATGGGCTGGCGAGTAGCACGTTGAGCCTTACGAGTCCAGGTTTGTACAGGTATATGTCCATCAGCGCTCATCATGTGCTTTCTGTTTAGGGAATCACACTTAAACTATAACCCACAATTGCACATTCAAATAGCGTGCTTTTATGAAGCTTTTTTTACAGTGCTATGGCATGCTAGGCTTCCTTCATGACATCTACCCCCATGCATAATGCCCTGACACTGGCACAAGGCGCCGCTTCGATGGACGAAGTACCGATCGGCGCCATCATCGTAGATGGCACAGGCACAATACTGGCACAGGCTCATAACCGGGTGGAGACGGATGGTGACCCGACCGCCCATGCGGAATTACTCGCCATTCGTGAAGCGTGCCGATTGCGGGGCACTAAATTTCTTCAGGACTGCGATCTGCACGTCACGCTGGAACCCTGTGCCATGTGTGCACAGGCCACTGCCTTTGCCCGGCTGAGGCGTGTGTATTTCGGTGCATATGACCCCAAGGGCGGCGGCGTGGAACATGGGGCACGCGTCTTTGCCCAACCGACCTGCCATCACCGTCCGGAAGTGATCGGCGGCGTGATGGAAGGTGAGTGTGCCGCGCTGCTCAAAGATTTTTTTGCGGGCAAACGGTAACGTTCTGTAAGCTGGTACCGAAGAACCATGTATGAAACAAATATATACATGGATATTACCCGCCTGGCTTCTTATCGCCTCCCATGCTGCTGCTGAGGATACCACTGATATGACACCCAAACCCTACACCAAAGATCCTAAAGCGCTGGAAAAGCTCGATCCGCTGCAATATCACGTCACGCAGGAGGATGGCACGGAACGCCCGTTTGATAATGCTTACTGGGACAATAAGCGGGAAGGCATTTACGTCGATGTCGTCACCGGGGAGCCGCTATTTTCTTCTACTGATAAGTTTGACTCCGGCACTGGCTGGCCCAGCTTTACCCGACCTATCAAAGGGGAAAGCGTGGTAGAGAAGGAAGACCGCTCCCTCTATATGCCACGCACGGAAGTACGGTCATCTGCCGGGGATTCCCATCTGGGGCACGTCTTCCCCGATGGCCCGCAGGAAAAAGGCGGCCTGCGCTACTGCATCAATTCGGCTTCCCTGCGCTTTATCCCGAAAGAAGAGCTGGGGAAAGAAGGTTACGGGGAGTATCTTTCGCTGTTTCAGTGACCGAGAAAGTTTTTATCTCAACTGAGCAAGCAAATACAGCACGCTCACTAGCAAATTATCCTTCCTGTGAAGGAAAAGGTATAAGACTGTTGCTATGTCAATACTTTTTTGTATACTCAGCTATGTCTTTTTGGTAACACAAAAAAGATTTTTGTTGTGTTTTGCCTACAAATTGTGAGCTTACCCTTCTAAATCACAATTTGTAGTGTATTGCAGGCGGCCAACAATAAAGACGTTATAGAATTTTTAAAGATAAAGTGCTTGAGCTTACAGGTGTTGAAAAAATATCTGCTATGTGGTCAGCAATGGATATATCTGTGTGTCGGGGGATGTATTTATCTGCACAGAATACCAACAATAGATTTGTTCAACAACACGGCAATCATGTAATTGTATTAGCTAGAGAATTAAAGGAAAACTATTGCTGGAGCCGGTTCATTTTTATTAAAGAACTAATGCATCTTTTCGATGACCCTAAAGAAGCAACAGACAGCGGTGATGCTTTTGATAAACTGCTTTCAGAGTTATCTGGCCCAGGTACAGAATCCAGTTATCAATTTCAATCTGAGCTTAAATGCTTCTGGATGGCTTTAGCAGCTTTTTGCCCTGAAGAGAATCGACGTGAATTTGAGAAACAAAGAGCAGATGGGCACATTGATAATTATGGAATAGCATTGCAGCTACGCATACCGGAACAATATGTTCCTCGCCTCTTTGAAAATAGATACAGGGTTATTATTGATCAATTAATATCTGAGAATTAACCCAACTATCAAAATTTAGTATATAGTGATTTCCCTGCGCTTCATCCCCAAAGAGGAGCTGGAGAAAGAAGGCTACGGGGAGTATCTCAGTCTCTTCCGCTAGTCTTAATCATTTTCACATAACTGTCATACCACCTGCGGAACGAATCTATATGATAGCCTCCATCATCGGGGGGACGTCATGAGCGGCAAACGTATCATTTTTCTGGACTTTGACGGCGTTGTGGCCTGTTCCAAGAAATTCTGGAAACACCCGGAGCGAGGCTTTGAACCCAATGCTATCGCCGAGCTCAACCGTCTGGCAGAGCGCTCCGGGGCAGAAGTCGTACCAATTACATCCCGTCTGCGCTGGCAGACCGTCAGCTGGATTAACTGGTCGCTAAAACAGGGAGGCTTTACCGGCACCATCCATGAAGGGCTGGACATTCCTAAAATGAAATTTGCCAAGCAGATTTTGATGACACGCGGTAAAGCGCTTGAGACATGGTGTAAAACGCATGGCATAAATCCGGAAGACTGTGTCATTTTGGATAATAACTACCCCAAAAACCTGCCTGAGACACTGGTGCCCCGCTTAATTCAAACAGACTCTTATATGAAACTCACAACAGAAGATGTTGATAAGGCGCTGGCTCTTTTTGGCATTACACCTGAAGCCGCTGAAGGAGTATATCGTACCCCCCATGCTTCCGGGTTACGTACAGACTGGGCAGCACGTCATGATCGGGAACATGCGCCGGGGAATATGCTTTCACGTTGACTTCGCCCCCCCTTCCTTCCTAAGGTAGCGCCAAATCTAACATCAATAGGCGGTAAGCAGCATGTCCAAGCAATTTATTTATGTGATGAAGGGCCTGAGTAAAAACTACGCAGGCGGCAAAAAGGTACTGGATGATATCTGGCTCTCTTTCTACCCGGGCGCCAAGATCGGCGTGATCGGGCCGAACGGCGCCGGTAAATCTACCCTGCTGAAAATCATGGCCGGCGTGGATAAGGAATTCAACGGTGAAGCGTGGGCGGCTGACGGCGTGAAAGTCGGTTATCTGGAGCAGGAGCCACAACTCGACCCCTCTAAGAACGTGTTTGAGAATGTGATGGAAGGCCTGAAGGAAAAAAAGGCCATGCTGGAAGAGTTCAACGAGCTTTCCATGAAGCTGGGCGAAGTCACCGACGACGAAGAAATGACTGCGCTGCTGGAAAAGCAGGGTGAGTTACAGGAGAAGATTGACGCCTGCGACGCCTGGAGTCTGGATCACGAGATTGAGATGGCAATGGAAGCGCTGCGCTGCCCGCCAGGTGATGCCGATGTTAGTAAAATCTCCGGTGGAGAACGCCGCCGTGTGGCGCTGGCGCGCCTGCTGTTAGAGAAGCCCGACATGCTGCTGCTCGATGAGCCGACCAACCATCTGGATGCAGAATCGGTGGCATGGCTGCAACATTATCTGGAACAGTATCCGGGTACCGTGGTGATGATTACGCACGACCGTTATTTCCTCGATAGCGTGACGGGGTGGATTCTGGAGCTGGATCGTGGGCAGGGTATGCCGTACGAGGGCAATTACACCTCATGGCTGGAGCAGAAGCAGAAACGCCTTGCGCAGGAAGAGAAGGAAGAATCCGCCCGTCAGAAACAACTCTCTGAAGAGCTGGAATGGGTACGGTCGTCGCCCAAGGCACGGCAGGCGAAGTCCAAGGCGCGCCTGAAAGCCTATGATGAGCTGCTGAAACAGTCTCAGGAAAAACGCTCCGGCGTCGCACAAATCATTATCCCCGCCGGGGAACGGCTCGGAGATGTGGTGACTGAGGCGGATCATCTGGGCAAGGCCTTCGGCGACAAGCTGCTGATTGATGATCTCTCCTTCCGCCTGCCCGCCGGTGGTATTGTCGGTATCATCGGCCCCAACGGGGCAGGGAAAACCACCCTCTTTAAAATGCTGACAGGAGTTGAAGAGCCGGATAAAGGAGCGCTGAAAACCGGGGAAACAGTGAATCTTGGTTATATCGACCAGTCGCGTGACTCACTGGATGATAACGCTACGGTCTGGGAAGAAATTTCCGGTGGCAATGACGAGCTGCATCTGGGCAAAACCGTAATGAAAAGCCGTGCCTACTGCGCCGCCTTCAACTTCAAAGGCCCGGATCAGCAAAAGAAAGTCGGCTCCCTTTCCGGCGGTGAACGTAACCGCGTGCATCTGGCCAAGATGCTGAAATCCGGTGTCAACGTGCTGCTGCTCGATGAACCGACCAACGATCTGGACGTGGAAACCCTGCGCGCACTGGAAGAAGCCCTGCTGGAATTTGCCGGATGCGCGGTCATCATTAGCCACGATCGCTGGTTCCTCGATCGTATTGCCACGCATATTCTGGCCTATGAAGGGGATTCCCACGTGGAATGGTTTGAAGGCAACTACGCGGAGTATGAGGCCGACCGCAAGCGACGCCTCGGCGATGCTGCCGAGATTCCAAGCCGGATCAAATATAAAAAGCTGGCCGCCTAGGAACGCTGAGGGCTTGCCGTGGCTTCCAATGCTGCTGTGCGTTGCGAGGTTGCCCCCTCAATCTTCATGCCTGGCTGCAATGCTTGCTGTACCGCTTCGGTAAGATCGCGCGGCGTACGGCTTACCAATATAAGCCGCAGCACCGGCCTGTTTAAACTGCGTGTCTGCGCAATGAGGGTTTGTTATTCCCGGCGAGGCGGCCACGATAACCGGGACTGCCTCTTCGCCGCTGGTGAGCCTGCTACACAGCGCAAGTTCAGCCTCAGGCGGACAGCGCGAAATATCACCCAATACTACGACATCGAAATCAGAAGTAGGCCCGATTGCGCGTGCAGCATCAAGACTCACAGCCTCCTCTACCTGCAACCCCATATTGTTTAGCAGCGTATGAAGCACCAGCCTGTTGCTGGCATCTTCTTCAATGACAAGTGCTTTCCTGAGATGTGTCTGCTTTGGTGGCGTCATGTTACCAGACTACCAGAAGCGCATGACGAAATGATGACGCTAATTAGAATTAGCTGTTAGCGCGTTTTTCCAGCTGCTCAATCAGATAATTCAGGCCCTTGCGCGAAATCACAGAGGCAAATTCTGAGCGCTGGGTAGTGAGGAGCGATACACCTTCTACGACAATATCGTAGATTTTAAGTCCGGCATCTCCTTCACGAAGCTTATAATCTACCAGTACATTGGCCTCACCGGGGCGCACTAACTCCATGGTTACCACATGCTTACCGTTATCCAGCGTCTTACTGGAAAGTATTTTATAGGTCTCACTACCGGTATATTCCTGAAAGCGTGATGTATAGCTTTTGACTACAAAATCACGGTAACTCTTTAAGTAACGATTTTGCTGTTCATCGTTGGCACTTCGCCAGTGTTTGCCCAGTACAAATTTTCCAATCCAGTCCACGTCCACTTTCTGTCGAAAAATGGTGCGCAGGGCCGATTCTTTAGCCTTATCGCCAGTCGCTTCGTCATTCAGCACATTGAGGATCTCTGTGCCGATATTGTCAATAAACTGACGTGCCTTCTCATCACCGGCATATGCCGGGGCATTGGCAGAAATCACAAAGAAAATACCTATGGCAACTGCATACCTGCAGCGATGGAATAATGCTGTCACGTGCCGAGCCTCTGAAAAAGCGTTATCTTGTTGTTTAGTCTTGACTGTGCGTATTCTTAACCTGAGCCGCGCGTCTTTGCAAGTATCCGCTGCGGAAAGTGGCATACGGATCAAATGACGTACGATACACTTCATCTGTCAGGTCGAGGGTGGAGGCACGTCTGTCAATCGCCGTCGCGATAGTGCGCGTGATCGTCACCTCATCATCAAAGTAATTGAACGGGTCCATGAACCAGTCTGCCACCAGCCCGACGGTATCACGGGCAGATGACGGGCCAAGAATCGGCAGCACAATGTAGGAGCCATGGCCAAAGCCCCAGACACCCAGCGTTTGACCGAAGTCTTCCGGATGCACCTCCAGTTCCGTATTAGCCCCCGCAAAATCAAAGATACCGGCTACACCCAGCGTAGAGTTCAGCAGGAAACTCCACAGCGACGAAAAGGCGTTGCCCGGATCACCCTGCATAACAGAGTTTACGAATACGACAGGCTGACGCAGGTTGGTCAGAACATTCGTCACACGCTGACGGCCATATTCCGGGATAGCAAAACGATACGCACGCGCTACCGGCTGAAGCAGTATGTTGTCCACCACTTCATTAAAGCTGAAAACACCACGGTTGACCGTTTCGAACGGATCGTGAAGCTCAGCGCCTGTTCCGTCTACGGGGCGGGGAGCACAGCTCACCACCAGCATGCACATCAGCATCAGGGATACGGTGCGCAACTGCGCAAACCTGAATTTCTTCCACATCGTCATCGTCACAATCCTTATCTTGCCGGACATTATAATTATTATTTTTCCTACACCACTTATACACACAAAAGGTTAAGGAAATGCGTCCTATATCTTACATTGCACCTTTAAGGATAATGTGATAGCGCATAATCCCATAAATGCGCAGAGGATTACATACTGCGCGCCACTTCAGTCCGGCCTTTCCGCCCCCTATGTGACCAAATCGCAACAATAAGTTTATGCCCCTGACACCTGATCCCAGACTTGATGACATCTACTCCCTGCGCGCACTCTTTGAAGCGCCACCCCCACGTGTATCTTTTGAATTTTTCCCCCCAAAAACAACGGCCATGGAAGAAAAACTCTGGTCATCCATTAAAAATCTGGCACCGCTGGCACCGGACTTTGTGTCAGTGACCTATGGCGCTGGCGGCAGCACCCGCGAGCGCACGCACAGTACCCTCAAGCGTATTCTGGACGAAACCACTCTCACCCCCGCCGCCCACCTGACCTGTGTTGGCAGCCCGCGCGGAGAAGTGGATGAAATTGCCAGAGACTACTGGGAGATGGGCGTACGACATATCGTTGCGCTGCGTGGTGATCCGCCGGATCAGGGCGGCACCTACACCCCTCACCCGGAGGGCTATCACTATGCCGCCGATCTGGTAGAAGGACTACGGAAGATTGCCGACTTTGACATTAGTGTCGCGGCCTATCCGGAGGTGCATCCGGAAGCTATCTCGGAAGCAAACGATATTGAGAATCTCAAACGTAAGGTCGAGGCTGGCGCCAACCGCGCTATCTCGCAGTTTTTCTTTGATGTTGATGTGTTTCTGCGCTTCCGGGACAAGGCCGAAGCCGCCGGGATTCATGTACCACTGGTGCCTGGTATTCTGCCGGTGACCAATTACGCCCAGCTCACCCGCTTTGCCGGGATGTGCGGGGCTGCCGTGCCCTCATGGATGGCCCACCTGTTTGACGGGCTGGATGAACGCCCCATCACGCGCAAGCTGGTGGCCGCTTACGTAGCCGCTGAACAATGTCGTCTGCTGCGCCGGGAGGGCATCCACCAGTTCCATTTCTACACGCTCAACCGCGACAGCCTGACCCTTGCCATCTGCCATCTGCTGGGCCTGCGACCTGAAGAAGGGGCGGACGTGCAGTAATTATACAGAAAAACACACTTTGGAAACTTTATATGGTTCAAGAAAGCATGGAGAGATACATAGCACTAGTTGATGATTTAAGGCAGGCAGACTCGGAAAGAGAGTGGTTTGAATTTAAACAAAATCAGTTTGAAGCACAGACTATGTTCCTATCTGGGCATAAGATTTGATTGAGATTTGACTGATCGCATAACAAACCTATTGGGCACCGGTCAGGGTCCATGATTTACAGTGGGTTAGGGCGGTGAATCTTTTGTATAACTTTTGTTTCCCGATAATTATTTAGAGATAAAAATTGGTTTTTTCGGAACACAATCAACTAAAAATATGGAAAAATTAATCCCGCCGCTCGATACGCACGACTACGCGGCGGTTTAGTTCACGGTTTTCCGGGATCGGGTTACCGAATTCATCGAGATTCGGCACTTTCGCCTCCACTTCAGCAAACCCGGCAGCACGCATTTTTTCCCGTTCCTGGCCCTCGTCGATGAAAAACCGGACGATCCGTGTCGCTCTACCGGCAGAAAGCTCCCAGTTTGAGGGGAAGCGGGCCGTTGAAATGGGCACATCATCCGTATGGCCTTCCACCTCCACCAGATAATCCTCGTAATCAAAGTCATTGAGCAGCACAACCAGATCCATCAGGATGGGTATCGCTTCCTCACGAAACTCCGCCGACCCGGATTCATAAAAAGACGAGCTGGAGAGCTCCAGCATTAGCCCTTTCTCTGTTTCCTCCACCGACATTTCCTGCTCCAGCTCCCGTTCTTCGATCAGGGACTCCACCTGCTCCATCAAATCGGTAAACGGGCTTTCAATCTCATGCTCCACGAAGGCAGACATGAACATGGCCCGCACTTTCTCAAGCTCGGACTGTTTCGGTTCGGAAATGGAAATCAGGATGACAAAAAAGCACAGAAGCAGTGTTACCACGTCGGAAAACGTGGTCATCCAGTCTTCATCTTCGTCGCTGACTTTGCGCTTTTTTTTAAAATTACGACTCATCGGCCAATTTGCTTGTCGATATTAAAATGAATGTCCGGATCGAGGAAGCTGTTGAGACGGTCCTGCATAAAGCGTGGGCCTTTCTTTTCGGCCAGCATAATCAACCCTTCCACAATCATGTAATTTCTGAAACGCTCGATTTCTTCTTTCTGTTGTAATCTGAGCGCCGCCGGCAAAAAGACCAGGCGGGCAAATACCACCCCGTAGAGTGTGGTAATCAGCGCCAGTGACAGGCCCTGCCCGATGACCGACAGGTCAGAGCCAAAATTCTGCAACATCACCACGAGCCCCACCAATGTACCGAGCATTCCAAACGCAGGCGACGCACTGCCCATCATCTTCAGTACCTGTACTGGCACTGTTTTACGCTCAAACTCGGATTCCACCGCCGTCTCCAGCATATTACGCAGATCTTCGGGCTTGTGACCACTGGTGACCATCGTCAGGCAGTAATTAACCAGCTGGTCATCCCGCTTGATGCTTTTCACCTCATTTTCCAGCGCAGGCAGGCCCTTCTGTTGCACCAGATAGGCCCATTTGATCAGGCGCATAATTTCCGTATTCAGGCTTTCACGCGTGGATTTCGGCTTTTTCATCATCCACCAGATAGCTTTAAAGCCTTTAATCACATAAGTATGCTGGTAGCTCATGAAGGCGGTAGCCGTCGTGCCGCCCAGCACCATGAGAATACTTGGGATACTGAAAAACGGAGAGACGTCATCGGTACTCATAAAGATGGAGACCAGAAAGAGTCCCAGACCGACAATAAACCCTGCAAGTGCCGCTAATGACATGCCTCACCCCTACCTGATGTGATCGTACACAAGCATCCCACGAAACTTTTAAGAAAACGTCAATTTATAGTGAGATAATCGGCAGATAAGATCGCCGTATTTCACCCTGCTATGCTTTCTCTACAGCAACAACCCTCTTATCCGACACCGCCGGCAGAGATGGGATGACAATATGTACAGGGCATTGTACAACAGCATCATGTCAACACAGCCCGTCATAGGTTTTTCCCTCGATTACGAGACCGGAGGCGGTTATTCCAAACTGTCCTGGTTCGCTATCCGTGAAAATTACATGACCGCCGTCAGCGCACTCGATGCCGTACCGATTGCCTTACCGCAGGAAGTAGGGCTGACCGAACAATATCTGGACATGATAGATGGTCTGGTGGTTACCGGCGGGGCATTTGATGTACCGCCCAACCTTTACGGAGATGATTCCATTCATGAGACAGTGGAGTTGAAAGAGGATCGCACCGCCTTTGAGTTTGCGATCACCAGAGGCGCACTGAAGCGAAACATGCCGATTCTCGGCATCTGCGGCGGGGAACAATTACTGGCCGTGGTGCTGGGGGGTAGGCTGGTACAGCATATTCCTGACACCTACCCTGACTCCACCATCGCCCATGAGCAGCCCAATCCGAGAGACGAGCCGGGCCACGAGGTCATTGTTCAAGAGGGAACGTTACTGCACCGTATTGCCGGCACAGCAACATTTCCGGTCAATAGCGCCCATCACCAGTCGGTGGCTTCCGTACCGGAAGGAGTAGTCATCAATTCCACCGCTTCTGATGGAGTGATTGAAGGGATTGAATATCCTGCCCATCCTTTCTGCCTCGGCGTACAATGGCACCCGGAATATCATGTAAGCCCGGCAGATCAGGCTATTTTTGAGGCATTTGTCACTGCATGCCGCCAGTATGACCAGACC
>CAYMGS010000073.1:0-371 GCA_964390025.1 uncultured Rickettsiales bacterium
GGCCGGGCTGCCGGTCTGGGGCGCGCTGGTGCTGCTGCATCGCCATCAGCCGCCGATGCGGGACGGGGCGCTGGCGGTGATCGTGATGCTGATCGGCATGATGGCGGCCATGTGGCAGACCGAACGTATGGACGCTCCCCGCATCCCGGAGCGCTATAAACCGTGGAACGTCACCGGCAACGTGATTAATGTCTCGCCGGATCAGGGCAAGGCGCGCATGCTGGTGGAAGTCGGGCATATTGAGGATCTGGCGAAAGAGGAGCTGCCGCGCCGGGTGCGGGTGAGTGTGCGTGGCAAGGGTGAACTGCCGCAGGCCGGAGACAAGGTGGAGTTTCGCGGGATTCTCTATACGCCGTCGCCCCCGTTGATCC
>CAYMGS010000073.1:381-10438 GCA_964390025.1 uncultured Rickettsiales bacterium
CCCCGGTGGGTTTAATTTTGCGCGCTACTTCTTCTATCGTGGCATTGGTGCCGTGGGCTATGCGCTGCCACCGGTTAAGGTCGTGGGGGAAGCGGAGCAGGGAGCGCTTGCGGATGCTTTCTCGCGCTGGCGCTACGCGCTTCAGAGCTGGGTGCTGAAAGAGGTGCCGGAGCCTGCGGACGGGATTGCAGTGGCCTTGCTCACCGGCGATAAAACGGCGATAGATAAGAAAGTCTACGAGTCGTTCCGGGTCTCTTCACTTGCGCATGTTCTCTCCATTTCCGGCATGCATATGGCCATTGTCTGCGGTATGCTGTTCCTGATAATGCGGATCATGTTGTCGCTGATTCCTCCGGCTGCACTGCATCTGAATGTCAAGAAAGTCTCTGCCGTTGTCGCGCTGATACTGGGTGCGGGTTATCTGACGCTCGCGGATTTCCCCATCTCGGCGGTGCGTGCGTATGTCATGGTGGCATTTTTCTTTGCCGGCGTGCTGCTTGACCGCGAGGCACTGACGCTGCGCTCCTTGGTCTGGGCCGCGATTGTGATCCTGCTTATTGAGCCATCCAGCCTGCTGGAGCCGGGCTTTCAGATGTCCTTTTCCGCTACGCTGGCGCTGATTGTGGTCTATCGGCATTTTGCCGCATCTCCCGGAGGCAGGCACTGGGAGGAGCGTTCTCTCAGGCGGCGCGTACTGGTGTATACAGGCGGTATCATGTTGTCGTCGCTGGTTGCGTCGGCGGCTACGGCTCCTTTTGTTGCCTATCATTTCAACCAGTTCGTGCTGTATGGCGTGCTGGCAAACCTGTTGGCGTTGCCGTTGCTCAGTTTTGTTGTCATGCCCGCCCTGCTGCTGGCGCTGGCCCTGTGGCCTCTGGGAGCGGCAGAGTGGCCGCTTAATGCAGCAGGCTGGGGGCTGAATCAGATGATTGCCGTGGCGCGCTGGGTAGAGTCCATCCCCGGCTCCAGCTGGTATGTGCCACCGATTTCCGGCGAGGCTATGCTGGTGATTGTCTGCGGGATGTTAATCATCCTGTTCGCCAGACACCGCTGGAAGCTGGCAGGCGGCGCAATGTGTGCTATCGGACTGACCACGTCCGCACTTTATACGCCCCCTGATATGCTGGTGGCTGATGACGGCAAACAGCTGGCCGTACAACTCTCACCGGGAAACTGGGTGCTGGTGCGCGGTAAATCCAACCGGAATTTTGTCGTGGAACAATGGCAGCAGCGTCTTGGTGTGGAGATGCAGACCTATAAACGCTGGGCGCAAGACCGCCCCGGTATTCAGGCGCTTCGCTGTGAAGGTACGCAATGCATCTGGCAGCAGCAGGGCAGGGAGGTCACCTTACCCTTAAAAGGGAAAGTGCTGGCCAGCTGGGGTGAGCAGGCCTTGCAATATCCTGATCTGGACCGGATGGGTGCGCATGCGGTGTGGTTCGAAGAAGATGCCGAAGATGCAGTGATGGTGACAGGATGCGATGATACGGCCAGTCGCGTATGGGCTGGCTGTGGCTACTGATGTTGATGCACTACGGAAGCCGGCCAGATAAAATAGCCCCTGTCTTCCAGTTTTTGCAGTATGCCGTGCTGTCCGGGCAGGTGCAGCGCGCCCACTGCAACAAAACCGCGGCCTTTCCACAGCAGGGGCATCATGGCCTTGGTCATATCAGTATTACGCGTGAAAATCAGGCGGCTGCGAATCTTATCACGCAGTTTTCGGTCTGAAATTTCTTTAAACGCTTTGTGTCCGAGTTGTTCGATCGCTTCAAGGTCACCGCTTACATACAGCTCACGAAGCGTCGTATTCATGGTTCTTATGTCATCCAGATTCTCGATGGTATCCTGCAGCACGGTTACCTGTTCCTCTTCAGGCATTTCCATGAAAACGGCCATTTGTTCCGCGACCGTCTCTAAACCATGCACAGGAATATTGTTTTGTTTTGCCAGCGCCTGCAATTGGTCATCAAGCGCCATGCCTGCGGCTGGCATTTCAGGTATCTGCAGCATCACGCTGGCCGCCCATGGGCGGTAGCGTTGTAAGATCGGAGGAGGAAAACCCGGTTGCCTTTTATGGATCATTTCGGCGAGAGTGGAAAAGCTTTCCTCTCCAATGATATCGGATAATTTCCGCTGATCTTCCGGCGGCAAAATCATGTAGCTGATAATTTGCTGCTGCGTATGCGGACCGCTTTCAAGTTCAAATGCCGCCCATTTTGAACGCTCCAAAGCCTCATAGGCAGGGCCTGCCACTGTCCGGATGTCTTCTCCGTCCATGTGCAGTGTTCCAAGAACATAACTGGCCGGACGCTTACAGTTATCGACAATAAACAGCATTTCATTGCCGATGCGCTCCGCGATCGGAGTATATTCGCGCACCAGATCCGTGTTACACGCAAGGGCATGGGAAAGCGGTGTTAGCAGACAAATCAGGAACAGAACAGAACGTAACATGTCTTGCTATATACAACAAAAGTGTTAATGTTTTATGGCAATCACGATCCATACAATGCACGGGTGGCCTGGGCGACGTCTGACTGCCTCATGAGTGATTCGCCAATAAGGAAGCTTGTATATCCTACTTGCCTCATGGAGGCAATGTCATCAGCCGTATTTATGCCGCTTTCGCAAACGTTAGTGTAGTCGTGCGGAATGAGTGCCCCCAGTTTTTTCCCTGTCTCCAGATTGACATCCAGCGTTTTCAGGTTGCGGTTGTTGACACCAAGAAGGCGTGATTGCATATGGGTAAGAGCACGTTCCAGCTCGGCCTCATCATGCACCTCGATCAGTACATCCATACCCAGTGTTAGTGCGGCATCTTCCAGCTCCCGGGCCTGTGCATCGGAGAGAGCGGCCATGATCAGCAGGATGCAATCAGCACCCAGTGCCCGCGCTTCCGTCACCTGATAGGTGTCCAGCATAAAATCTTTACGTAATACAGGCAAAGAAACCACGTCACGCGCCTGCCCGAGATACGCATCATCACCCTGAAAATAAGGAATATCGGTAAGCACGGAAAGGCAGGCCGCACCGCCTTCCTCATAGGCTTTGGCCAGTTCTGACGGGTTAAAGTCGGCGCGGATCAGGCCTTTGCTTGGGGACGCTTTCTTGATTTCGCAGATCAGTGCAAAGCCGCGTTTCTTCGCCTTTGTTTTTAGTTGCTGATGAAAACCGCGCGGCAGAGATTGCTCAGAGGCCATCTCTTGCAGTGCCTGCTCGCTGATACGCGATTTTTGCCGTGCAATATGCTCACGCTTCTCTGCGCAGATGGTTTCTAGTGTGTTCATATCACTCAGCACTTGTAATGCGCGCGAGCTGGGTTATCACCTGTTGTGCGGCACCGGAGTCGATCGCCTCCGTTGCTATAGCAATGCCCTGTTCCATGTCCTCTGCTTTGCCGCCTATTATCAGCCCGGCAGCGGCGTTCAGCAGTACGATGTCTCGATACGCACCATGTTCACCACCCAGCAATCGGCGCAGCGCTTTGGCATTATACTCTGCATCCTGCCCTTTCAGCTCCGTCGGGTCTGCGCGCTCTATCCCGTAAGTATCAGGGCTGATGGTAAAGCTGCGTATGTTCCCGTCTTTAAGTTCGGCCACGTATGTGTCTGCGGTCGTGGTGATTTCGTCCATGCCGTCCATACCATGCACCACCCATGCATGCTTGGCGCCCAGATTTTTCAGTACATGCGCCAGCGGTTCCACCCACTGTTTATCATAGACCCCCAGTATCTGGTGTGTGACTTTGGCAGGGTTGGCCAGCGGGCCGAGCAGGTTAAAAATAGTGCGCAGGCCCAGCTCCTGCCGTACCGGGCCGACATGCCGCATGGCGCTGTGGTAATTAGGGGCCATCAGGAAACAGAGATTACATTGCTCCAGCGCCTGTGCAGAAATCTCCGGGCTGGCATCTACCTTCACATCCAATGCCCTGAGAATATCTGATGAGCCGGAAGCCGATGAAATGGAACGGTTGCCGTGTTTGGCAACAGGCACACCGCATGCGGCAATCACGATAGCGGCGGCGGTGGAAATATTATAGGTACGCTGCATGTCACCGCCAGTGCCACATGTGTCAATGGCATGTGCCGGAGCGGAGAAGGTGGCAGCCTTCGCGCGCAACACTGTGGCTCCTGCGGTAATTTCTTCTACCGTTTCACCTTTGGCACGCAGTCCCATCAGGAAGGCACCCATCTGCCCCGGGGTGGCGCCGCCATTCATGATAATCTGGAAGGCGCGCTCTGCGTCATCGGCACCGAGATCACGGCCATGTGCCAGCGTGGTCAGAATATTCTGTATTTCGTTAGAGCCCATGGAGTTGCTTATACCATCTCAAGAAAGTTACGCAAAATGGTGTGACCATGTTCGGAGGCAATGCTTTCCGGGTGGAACTGGACGCCATGAAGCGGCAATTCTTGATGCTGCAGGCCCATCACCAGCCCGTCTTCCGTCCAGGCAGTGACATGGAGGCATTCCGGCATAGTGTCACGTTCCACAATCAGTGAGTGATAGCGCGTCGCCGTAAAAGGTGAGGGCAGGCCTGCAAATACTCCACTATCATCATGATGGATAGGACTGGTTTTGCCATGCATCGGCTCCGGCGCACGTGTGACGATGCCCCCGTAAACTGCGGCTATCGTCTGATGCCCCAGGCATACACCCAGCATCGGGATGCTGTCACCAAAGCGCCTGATTACCTCCGGGCACAGGCCGGAATCGTCCGGTGTACCGGGGCCGGGAGAGATCACAATTCCCTGCGGACGGGTGCGATCTATTATGTCCAGATCCAGCTTGTCGTTGCGCACCACTTCCACGCTGGCACCTTCTTCTCCGAGATAATGCAGCAGGTTATAGGTGAAGCTATCGTAGTTATCGATCAGCAGTATGTGTTTCATACGCCTTTCATAGCGGGCGGATGTGTCGGATGCAATCTCCATCGTCTGCCGTGTCAGGCTAATGGCGAGACATGCCGGCATGATGACTTACATAAGGGCCAAATGTTTCATAATAAGCGTTACGTAATGCGTCTGCCTGATCTTTTATGTCGCGAGGGGTAAACGTGGTGTCGATCTCCAGTTCACCTTTGTCTACTGCGGCAAGGCCTTTGCACATTAAGGCTTCATACTGGCTGGCTATCTCCGGTATGTGGTCGATTACCACCCGATGATCCTGAGACGCATAATCTCCCTCAAGCACTTCATTCATAGTTTGTATCAGAAATCTTACATTGTTGTGGAAGTCATCGATATCGTCCATCGTTGGCGCTGTAGGTGCGTCCTGTCCTTCGCGTTTGATAAGTGCCTCTTCCAGTGCGTCTACATTATGAGGAATAATATTGGATATCATGTCGCTGACAGTATGATCGGTTATCTTTCCATCCTGGGTCGTCAGGGACGTCTGGCGGAATTCATCTACCAGCGTACTCAGGGATGGGCGTCCCAGCTGCCCCTCATATTCGGCGGTTTTGGCCTGCATGATTTCTGACGGAGTGGCTGCAGGCTGGTGATCAAACCCCGGTTACGTATGATGCGAGGCAAATCTGGCGTCGAACGCATAACTGAAGCTATTATATCGCAGCATAATAGGATTCATGGCCTTTACAGCTGCCTGTTGTTGTTCTTCAGTATATGTGTCATCCTTAGTGATTGCATTCATGGCACGCTCTATGATGTCGCCATAGCCGTAAATAATATGGCCTGCATTGTTAAAGAGCTGCATGTCTCTGGCATTCATACGATGATCTGTAATACGTTGAAGTGCCCCGGCAAGTTCGGTGACAGAGTCTTTCGCTTCTTCTATCTCTGTTTCACTGGGATAGGCATCTTTTTGCGCCCCGTGAATACGTGCCGGTGAGAGAATCGTATTCAGCCGTATGGTGTCCTGTGGCAATACCTCTTCAATATAGCTCGCAATGGACGTATCCGGATCGATGCCGCTTTCAGGTGGTGCCTGTAAAGGCGTAATCAGAAAATTGTGCAGCGTGTGCTGTAGCGGTTCTGCCTGCTCTTCCATATCAGTTGCCGGATCTGTCATGTCGCCACTCCATATATTTGGCAGGTCAATGTCTGCTCTGACCGCCCTGAACGGCCGGGTTCTTAGTATAGTCACCAAAGAAATATTCAAATCCCTGCTTCATGGCAGTGCAGGAATCCGGTACGGATGCTTTGGTTTCTTCATTAGCCTCAAGATCTAATATGCCGTCATCAATGGCCCTGAATGCCTTGCTCATAAGCTCCTGATAACGATCTATCAGATCAGGGAAATCGTTTAAGATAGCATGGTGTCGGGAAGTCGCTGGAGTGCCGCCCAGCACGTCATTGATGTTCCTGTTCCATATATCCAGCCGTGTGGTAAAGTTATCCAGTTCTTCCCTGAAAGACAGGCAAAAATCGCTGTCTGCTCCTCTCACCAGGGCCGCATCCACATTGTGTTTCAGCGTTTCCAGATGATGCGGGATAGTTGCGTTGATTATTTCTGATACAGTGTAATGCCGCAGGGCGTCCGGGTTGCTGCCATTGACTGTGACCATGCCGAAATCTTTAATAAGCGTGCTGAGCCTTGCCTGACCGAAATGCACGGTATCCGATGCAATCTCTGTATCAGGTGTGGTGCGCAGCGGGTTCTGTGAAATCACGCTGTGCTCACTCAGATGCCCGTTTTGCAGAAAATCACCCAGATTTCTGTTTATAGCGTGACGCAACCGTTGAGCAACGGATAGGTTGTTGTTTATAATGGGTCTCTCTTCCATCAGGCATAGTTCGTGTGCTGTCTCCAGTGCCATGCATGCAGACTCTAAATACATATCGGCATTTTTTAAAAGCGCGATACTCCGTGTTGCATTGCGACCATGCTCAATGTCATCAAATGCATCGTGCAGAGTTTTTATATCCCCGGCTGCCTTCCTCATATTAAAGGCTTCTTCCTGTCGGCCGCCAGCTGCAAGTGCTTCTGCAGATTTCTTCAGGTATTCTGATAACTGATACAGGGTTTGCTTACTGGTAAAGCTGTTGCCTTCTGTATCACGCAGGAATGGTTTTTTCGCAAATTCTATTGCGGCTTCCTGAAATCCGGGGGATTGTATCTCGGTCATCACTGTTACTATGTGTTAACGAACTTATGACAAACGTTAACATAGGTCGGTGGGGGTGTGTATGCAAATGAAGCTTTTATGACAAAGAGATATCAGGCGAACTTCGAAGCAAATTCGGCGGCGCGCATCAGGGCGCGGGCCTTGTTCAGTGATTCCTGATACTCACCCTCGGGCGTAGAGTCGGCTACGATGCCGCCGCCTGCCTGCACATAGAGCGTGTCGTCTTTCACCAGTCCAGTGCGCAGGGTGATGCAGGTGTCCATGGAGCCGTCTGCCGAGAAATACCCGACACATCCGGCATAAAAGCTGCGTGCTTCCGGCTCCAGCTCGTCAATGATCTCCATCGCCCGGATTTTGGGTGCGCCGCTGACCGTACCCGCCGGGAAGCCACTCATCAGCGCATCAAAGCAGCTATGTGCCGGGTCAAGCTTACCCTCCACATTGGAGACGATATGCATCACATGTGAATAACGCTCGACCATCATTTCTTCCGTGACCTTCACCGTGCCGGTTTCCGCGCAGCGGCCCACATCGTTGCGGCCCAGATCAAGCAGCATCAGGTGCTCGGCAATTTCTTTGGGGTCGGCAAGCAGGTCGGCCTCCAGCGCGGCATCTTCTTCACGGGTTTTGCCACGGGTACGGGTACCGGCAATCGGACGAATGGTAATCGTGTCATCTCGCACTCTGACCAGAATTTCCGGGCTGGAACCAATCAGCGAGAATCCTTCCATCCGCAGGTAAAACAGGAAAGGCGAGGGGTTCAGGTAACGCAGTGAGCGATAGAGTGCAAAGGGTGATAGATGAAAGGGCGCGCTGAAGCGTTGCGCCAGCACCACCTGAAAAATATCTCCGGCGCGAATATATTCTTTAGCATCCTCAACCATGTTGAAATATGTCTCACGACTCAGATTGGCCGTAAATTGAGGCTCAAACGCGGGTACATTATGGAACTCCTGCGTTGCTGAAAGCGGAGATTGCAACGCTTTCACCACGTTGTGAATGCGTTCGCAGGCGTGTGTATAACGCTCATCTGCACTGATGCCTTTATCCTTGTCTGCCCAGACCGGGGCGGTAATGGTAATAACGCCGTCTACCGTATCAAAGATCACCAGGATGCCGGGGCGCATCAGGCAGGCATCGGGGATGCCGATAGGGTCAGGATTGTCAGATGGCAACACTTCCACCAGCTTGATCATGTCATATCCGAAATACCCGATCAGCCCGCCAGCCATAGGGGGCAGCTCCTCCGGTACATCCATGCGCACTTCGGCGAGCAGCCGTTTAAACGCTTCAATACTGGAGCCTTCGCAGGCTTCAAATGTACCAGAGGCGACATCACGACAGACTTCCGCTTTCTCTTTATGGCAGCGCCAGATGAGGTCGGGCTTCAGACCAATAATAGAGTACCGGCCGCGCGTCTCCCCACCGAGTACGGACTCCAGCAAGAAGCAGGGTTCGTCTTCACCCATTAGTTTGAGCATAGCAGACACCGGGGTTTCCAGATCGGCGATCAGGCGGGTATAGGCAATATAGGAGTCACCGGGGGACGTGCTCTTCACATCGGGGTATATCTCCGGATAGAAGCCGGACATTATTCCTCGCTCATCAGCGACTGGATCACCGCTTCATTTACTGCCACCGGGTATTTGGTGCGCAGATGGCGCAGATACTGATCCAGCAACTCGTTCGTGTATTCCTCACGTAAAGAGCGTGCCAGTGCGGCATGCATTTTTTTGGCATCGTCGCTGGACTGTGGAGCGGGTGGTGGCATCACCTCAAGTAGCGCAGCCATCATATACCCGTTTTCTGCCGGGTAGGGGCGGGTAATGTCTCCGGTGTCGGCAGCGGCGAATATTTCATTCAGCAGGGCAGGTGGTGGTGAGACGGTGCTTTCCTGATCTTCGGCCACGCCATTGCGATCCACGGTTACGGTCACACTTACTGCATGTTTGGTTTCGCTCAGCGCTTCCTGAAGCGACGCGATATCACCGCGCATGCTCAGCCTGTCTTTAACCGATTGTGCATAGGTTCTGAGTGCTTCCTGCTCGGCATAATGTTTGTAGTCAGTCGAAACCTGCCCGCGCACTTCCTCAAAGGTGCGCTCACGAGGTGGGGTAATTGTCTGCAGTTCGGCAATAAAATAACCACCGTCCGGTTCACTGACCAACTCAGAGCGTTCTCCTGTCTGCAATGCAAAAGCGGTACGCAGCAGGTCGTCATGTGTGTCGCGGCTCAGCCCGGTGCTATTGTCGGTTTTCATGCCAAAGCGGTCGAGCGGTTCGGTGGTGTGATACTCAAAGCCCGCCTGTTTTGCTGCCTCTTCCAGTGTGCCGCCTGCCGCCAGTGCATCTTCAAACTGCTCAATCAGTTCCACCATAAGCGTATTGGCGCGTTGTAATGTCAGCTCTTCCTTAAGCTCTTCCGAGACGGAATCAAAACTGGCAGCGCTTTCAGGTACAATATCTTTAACGCGGAATACATGCCATCCGAACGGGCTTTCCACAGGCGGTACAAAATTGCCGACATCCATGGAAAATACCTTCTCACTGCCTGCGGGCAATGTGTCTTTGCTTTTGGGGCCAATGGCGGTAATCTCACCGCCAACAGGAGGAGCGGCTTCGATTACCTCTTCCAAAGGCTTTCCGGCGCGCAGCATCGTATAAGCCGTTTCCGCCGCGGCTTTATTTTCGTAGAGCAGTTGTTCAAGATCACGTTGTTCTTCTGTCTGATACTCGCCGACACGCTGGTTATAGAATTCAAACAGCTCCTGACGTGACAGCTCCACTTCCTTCATCACATCTTCAGGCTGGATTCTGACATAGCTGAACACACGGTATTCGGGGGCCATATAGTTGGGCTTGCGGGATTCGTAGAAAGCAGTTAGCTCGGTATCGGCAACCGGGCTGTAAGCATCTTCCGGCTCGGTCAGTGTAATAAGCAACACTTTGCGCAGCTCGTACTGGCTGGCAT
>CAYMGS010000074.1:0-6526 GCA_964390025.1 uncultured Rickettsiales bacterium
CAAAGACATGGTCAAGAAGGGTGCAGTTGTTGTTGATGTTGGGATGAATAAGATCCCTGATGCTGGATTCTGTGGTGATGTGGATTTTGATGAGGTCTTTTACCTGACCGATACCGGCAGGCTGGTACTGAAACTGCACGGCGAGACTGTGGCCGATATGCCGGTCGCGCCTATTGCGTCCGAAGCGCCGGTTTATGATAGACCGTATGAGTCGCTAGTCGCTAGTCACCAGTCGCTAGAAATACCAGAAACCAGAGACCAGAGACTAGAGACTGCGTTGCGAGCTTTGCTCTCAAGTCCTGACCTCGCCTCGAAACGCTGGATCTGGGAACAGTATGACCGACAGGTAATGAACGATACCATAGCCCAGCCCGGTGGTGATGCCGCTGTGGTACGGATACATGGAACGCAAAAAGCGCTGGCGATGAGTTCAGACGTCACCCCTCGCTACTGTGAGGCTGACCCGGTGACCGGTGGCAAACAGGCGGTAGCCGAAAGCTGGCGTAACATCACCGCCGTTGGTGCCGAACCGGTGGCCATCACCAATTGCCTGAATTTCGGCAACCCGGAGAAGCCCGCTATCATGGGGCAACTGGTCGGCTGTGTGGAAGGGATTGCTGAGGCCTGCACAGCGCTGAACTACCCGGTCGTCTCCGGCAATGTATCGCTCTATAATGAAACCAATGGGCAGGGCGTGCAGCCCACCCCGAGCATCGGTGGCGTCGGGCTGCTGAAAGATGTGAACACCCATACCAGCCTTGCCCTGCAAGCCGAAAGCGAGATACTGCTGCTGATTGGCGAGACCACCGGCCATCTCGGTGCATCGCTTTATCTGCGTGAGATACTGGGCCGTGAAGAGGGTGCCCCACCGCCGGTCGATCTGGCGACAGAGAAAAAACATGGAGATTTTGTTCGTGCATTGATTCAGGAGGGCCGTGTCTCCGCCTGTCATGACTGCTCGGACGGCGGGCTGCTGGTTGCCATCGCTGAAATGTGTATGGCTGGTGAGATAGGCGCCTCCATTACGCTCCCGGAAGGAAACCCGCTGGGAATGGCCTTTGGGGAAGATCAGGCGCGGTATGTGATCGCGGTTCCTGCAGCTGAGAAAGACCATATCCTAAGTCAGGCGACGGAGAAGCATATCCCGGCAAGAGAATTAGGCACCACCGGTGGCGAGTCGCTGAGCATTGAGGGGCATGATGCTGTAACCGTTCAGGCGCTAACATCTGCGCATGAGGACTGGATGCCCGCATATATGGAAGGAAATCGCTGATGCCGATGAGCGCAGAAGAGCTGACTACCCGCATTCAGGCCGCCCTGCCGGATGCAAAGATTCAGCTCACCGATCTTGCCGGTGATGATGACCACTGGCAAATCACCGTAATTTCCGGTGCGTTTAAAGGCATGCCACGCGTTCGCCAGCATCAAATGGTCTACCGCGCCCTTGGTGACGATATGGGTACCACGCTGCATGCGCTTAGTGTAACCACCAAAACCCCCTGAAACTCTTTTAATGACTGTACTATCCACTTATGGAGGCACAATAACATGCGCCTCACGCATACCTTTTTTCCTATGCATGCCTGATATGCATTTTACTGTTCCACAGCTCGACAAAAACATTTGCGTAACATTACAACACATTGAACAATAAACATACACAAGCCATGCATATAACGCATGACCGTTATGCAAAATGAACAATTTTAATTCAAAATTAACCTGACATACTGCCCATAGTTCAACACTTCTCGGGGAGGGGAAGATGCGTATCTTAATGGCAATCACGTTAATGACGATACTGAGCGCGTGTGTGGACAACACGCAATCTTCTTGGGACAGGCACGCATGGGTGGATCCAATGATGAAACCCAACTATTCCGGCATGAAAGCTCTGCAACAGCCGGGTATTTACTAACATTACGGGCTTCCTTAGCTAACCGCTCCGGGGGAGGCAATCTCCCCCGGTTTTTTTTGCCAAATCCTTGCATTGCCCGCTATAATACCCTACATAATCCGTAAGGTAATGGAGAGTGTAATTATGAATATCCAGGCAGAATCCGAAGTGTTTAACCGTATTAAGAACGACATCACGCAGCATGACGTGGTGCTGTATATGAAAGGGACCAGGAAACTGCCGCAATGCGGGTTTTCTGCTGTCGTTGCTACCGTGCTGGAGCGCCTCGGCGTCGATGCACACGATGTCAACGTGCTAACCGACCAGGAAATCCGCGAAGGTGTTAAGGCTTTTTCCGACTGGCCGACCATCCCTCAGCTCTATGTGAAGGGCGAGTTTATCGGCGGCTGCGATATTGTGCGCGAAATGTATGAATCCGGTGAGCTGGAAGCATTACTGAAAGAAAAAGGTATCCGGACGGCTGCCGCGTAAGCGTTACCGGCTGCGACTGCTATCCTTTTCTTTATCCTTATTTTGTGCCAGATCAGGCTGTACGACGACGGCACCAATATCAGCATTGGAAACCTGCTGGCGCTGCGTATCCAGAAAGACGCCCTTTTTCGTCAGTTCTTCCCCCACACTCATCACCTGATAAAACAGGGCCGGGTTTGAGAGTAATGCACGACGAATCTTCTCCAGCGTCTTTTTGGAGAGCCACATGGCGATCTTGCTTTGCTCACGTTCCCGCAGTTCCCGCTCTTTTGCCTCCATCTCCGGCGTGACTTCCAGCGCCTCTCCCCTACCCTCAATTTCCTGCTGCACCTCGCGGAATCGTTTGACGATTTCCGCACGCACCGCATCCGGCGCTTCTTCCATCATTTCCGCCAGCTCCACATCGATGCTCTCGCCGCTGACGGCTTTCTCGACCAGCTCGGTGATACGCTCTTCAAACGCTTCTGCTGCTGCGGCGACCAGCGGGTCACGCAGACGAAATGCATCATCCTCGTCTGTTGTTTGCTGGTCCTCGGAATCTGTCGGTGTATCTGTCACAGGGTCACTCGCTGCTTAACCATACCACAAAAAAATGGTCGCCAAAAGGGGAGACCCTTCGGCGACCATGCGAGTCCCGATACCTTGTAGAGTGAAGCAATGAACAAAGAATTATCGGGAGTAATACTCGATCACGAGATTGGGTTCCATTTGAACCGGATACGGAATCTCGGCCAGTTTCGGAACGCGCAGGTACTTACCCTGCAGCTGTTTCTCGTTCATCTCAATATATTCCGGTACGCTGCGCTCAGGGTTCTGCATGCATTCCAGCACCATGCCCATCTGGCGGGATTTCTCACGTACTTCCACCACGTCACCTTCTTTCAGCTTGTAGCTGGGAATATTAACGCGCTGGCCATTCACCAGTACATGCCCGTGATTGACGAACTGACGGGCAGCAAACACGGTAGGCACGACGCCCATACGGTAGATCATCGCATCCAGACGGCGCTCAAGCAGACCGACCAGATTTTCCGAAGTATCCCCTTTGCAGCGGGATGCTTCTTCATACACACGACGGAACTGTTTTTCCGTCAGGTTGCCATAATAGCCTTTCAGCTTTTGCTTTGCACGCAGCTGTGTACCGAAGTCAGAGAGCTTCTTACGGCGCAGCGGACCATGCTGACCTGGGCCGTAATTACGACGGAGTACGGGATCTTTGGCGCGGCCCCAGAGATTCTCACCGAGGCGGCGGCTGATTTTATATTTGGCGCTATGGCGTTTGGACACGGTATACCTATCCTGCTAGTCAATCTAAGTTATTCAGGGAGTGAGGAATATACAGACTAAAGACGCTCTGTCAATCGCTGTTTTACCGGAAATGCGAGAAAAAATGCTATAGCTGAGCCTGCTGTGCCGTGTCGTTCACCCGGCCCTGCTCCTGTACGCTGTTTGCAGCAGCAATACGCGTATCGGCTTCCTGCAATGAGGATTGCGGTGCAGCCATATCGGAAGCGGCCATTTGCGGCGATTGCATAGCACGCTGCTGCTCGGTAGCCATCAGCACATCCTGCACCTGCTGCGTGGCTCCCTGCGCCTGATCCACTTCTGCCATCTGCTCGGGTGCTGGGTTATTGTGCTTTTTGGAAGCGGCTAGCATGCTGAGCGCTGCGGGCACTGCAACCGCGGCCGTCACCGCGCTGGTGACGATTGGCGCACGACCAAAGGCACCGCGATATCCTTTGACGGTCAGCGCAGCTCCATGGGCGAGCGCATTGGGTATAATCAAAATCGGAGCCGCGAGGCCAAGCCCCACTTTGCCCATCACGCTCAGTTCACGCTCGGCAGCCTGCATTACGGAGCGTTCAGCACCCGGAGAACGGAGGCTATGCCACAGATTCTTCCAGCCACTTGTGGTCAGCTTACTGATAACATCTTGTATCTTGATCATTATTGATTAAGCCTGTATCTGTCGTTGCTGTTCAGCCAGACGGCCCTGAGATTCAGCACTGGCAGCGGCGGCAATCCGCGTATCCGCCTCCTGCATACCAGCCATCTGCGGTGCCTGCTGCTGCGCTGTCATGCGCTCAATCACATTAGCCTGCAATGCCTGCGCCGTTTCCTGTTGTGCTGCTGCTGTCATCTCCTGCGTACGCGCCACCTGCGCTGCTGCACGGTCACGGGTCACTTTTCCGGCACCCTCGCCCATACCCTGAAACGCACCAACTACAGCACCTGCCGGTGTTCCAATCACACCGCCCATAACGGCTCCGCCAACAGCGGCAACACCACCAACAACCATAGCTGTACCTGCTGCTGCAGCTGCTACCGGGGCAATTGCCATCCCGATTAGTGATGCGGCCAAGAATGCGGCACCGCCCCATAATACGCCACTGAGAATTCCACCGACCAGCGCACCGCGCCACATACCGCCGCCGGCACCTTTAAAAATTCCCTTGCCCGTTTCCGCCGTGGTGATCGCTGCCGAGGAACCAAATCCGTGATCGACGGGACGTGTATCATTCTGTTGGGCCATTTTTTTATCCACTATAAAACATTATCTTAGGATTACTATACCATAGAGTTTTACGCCTGAATGTGAAAATTCCGTGACAGTCCGGCGCTTAACCACGCCCAATCTCCTGATTGTCGCGTTCCGCTTCGATCATGGCAGCAAACTTGCCCGGTGTCGGCACATACGGCTCAAGCGGTGGCGTAACGCCGGGTTCAGGAGCCCGCACATAGGAAGATTGCTGTGGTTTTACCTCATGCGGCACATCACCGGAGCCAAACACCAGTCCGCTGGCCGCACCAAGCACGGCTCCGCCGGTTGCGCCGACCATACCGCCCATCACCCCGCCGGTGAGCGCGGCATAGAACTCGTTACCCGGCACCGCTCCGCCGGACATCAGCCCAATGATGGCCCCGCCGACCAGCCCGAGCATACTGCCCCAGCGTCCGCCGGTAAAAAGAGAATCCACCATACCTGCCAGATGATTGCCTATCATGCGTTCATTATAACGCAAAAATGAGTGTTGCGGGTGAAGGTTTGATGACGTTTTGTATTGTCCCTTCCCTCATCTCTCATCCCCATCCTCCAGCACCCGCACGATACCGCGCAATGTCTGGACTTCCTGCGCCGAGAACCCGGCTTTCGTCAGCAATAATCTGAGATTACGCTGCATGGAGGGTTTTTTATGCACCACCCGGAAAAATCCTTTTTTCTCCAGCGCCCCGGCAAGCTGGACGTACAGCCCTTCCACCTCCCCTGCGCTGGCGGGCGGCTCCGGCTCAGGAGAGACCACTCCAGCTTCTCCACGCGCCTGCCAGTATTCATAGGCCAGGATCACCACGCTTTGCGCAATGTTCAATGAGGTATTCGCAGCATCGGTAGGGATGGTGACAATGCCATGCGCAACCGCCAGATCATCGCTGCTCAGACCGTTATTCTCCGGGCCAAACAGCAGTGCCGTGCGGGCATAGCGGGCCTGCTCCTCCGCGCCTGCGCGAGGCGTGAAGACCGGCAGTGGCAATTGGCGGGGCCGTGCAGTGGACGCCAGAATGTACTCTGCATCCGCCACCGCTTCTTCCAGCGTCGCAAATACCTGTGCCGCCTCGATGATCCCGTCTGCATGGGCACTCATCTCATGTGCCTTGGGGTTAGGCCAGCCATCACGCGGGGCAACCAGCCGCAGATCACGCAGACCGAAATTCATCATCGCCCGCGCTGCCGCGCCAATATTTTCGCCCATTTGCGGGCGCACCAGTATTACAGAAGGAGGAAATATCTGCATAGCTTTACTGGATGCCCGCTTATCAGAAGTATGACAAGAGAAATATTACGCGACGCCGGGTTCCTGACTGGCGGCCTGCTCTGCACGCGCCTGTTCGGCGGCAAGGTGGGAATCGGCCACCGACTCACGGGACGCGTAAGATTCCGGTTGCGGGCGCGGGCCTCCGACACGGCTTTGCCAGTCACGGGGAGTGGCTTCCTGTGACTGTTGCGGGCCTGCGTCTCCTACCGCTGCCGGATACGCGGCAGTGACCGTATTCCCGGCGGCTTGTGGAGAGCTCACACTCAGCGGCATCGCCATTTGTGGCTGGGCCACCAGCTCTTCCGGGCTGAGCGCCAGCGGCGGG
>CAYMGS010000074.1:6536-7178 GCA_964390025.1 uncultured Rickettsiales bacterium
TCACTGGCACCAAATATTTTGTCTTTAAATAGTAGCGCCAGCCCGCCGACGGCCGCCGCACCTAATGCCCAGGGCATATATTTACCTATAGATTGACCAAGCCTGGAGAATCCCTGATAAAGCTCTACCCCTTCTTTAGCCACAGGGGCGGCCACGGCTGCCGTAGCGGTTTTGCCGGGGTTTCTACGTAGCAAGTTAACCCCTTTACCTGCCCACTCTTTGACGACGCTGCCCGCTCGTCGCGCGCCGCCGCTTCTTGCTATCCAATTTACCGCTTTTGCTAACATCTATTATAGTCTCCCATTTCAGTATATGGGAGGCGGGATGTAAGCTCAAATGAAGGTTTTATGACGAATCAGGGGTTTAAACGCTCACGCCTCTTTTAACAGACGGTAGGTGATGGAGTCCCTGAGCGCGTTATAAGAGGCGTCGATTACGTTCGGTGACACGCCGATCGTGTTCCAGACCTGCCCGGCCTCATCCCGGCTCTCAATCATCACGCGGGTGACTGCTGCCGTCGCGGCACCGGGCGTCAGTATCCTTACTTTATAGTCGGTTAGCCTGATACCTTTCAGCATGGGATAGCGGCCTGCCAGCGCTTTACGCAGGGCGGTGTCCAGTGCATTCACCGGGCCGTTCCCC
>CAYMGS010000074.1:7188-10438 GCA_964390025.1 uncultured Rickettsiales bacterium
CCCCTCCGCCACGGTCAGGATGCGTTTACCCTTCACACTCAGCTTGATGGTCGCTTCCGACAGGGTAATCAGATCACCCTTGGCATTCCAGCGGCGTTCATCCATCACGCGGAAGCTTTCCAGTTTAAAAAACTCAGGAATCTCAGATAAATGCGCCCGCGCCAGCAGTTCAAAACTGGCATCCGCGCCCTCGTAGGCATAGCCTTCCGTCTCACGCTCCTTGACGATCGCCACCAGCTCGTCAATATGATCGCTTTTTGCCTCCTCTTCCAGCCCCAGTTGTTTCAGACGCGAAACGATATTGGAACGGCCTGCCTTATCGGAGACCAGAATCGTGCGTTCATTGCCCACCAGTTCCGGCGGGATATGCTCATAGGAAGCACTGTCCTTCGCCATAGCGGAGACATGCAGCCCGCCCTTGTGCGCAAAGGCCGCCGTGCCCACATAGGGCGCATGCGGATCAGGCGCGCGTGACAGCCGGTCATCCACCAGCCGGGACAAGGTTGTGATACCGGCCAGCTGGTCGTCGCTGACGCCAGTCTCATAGCCCATTTTCAGCATCAGGCTGGGAATAATGGAGATCAGGTTGGCATTTCCACAGCGCTCGCCAATACCGTTGATCGTGCCCTGAATCTGCCGCGCACCCGCTTCCACGGCCGCCAACGAGTTCGCCACCGCGTTGTCCGTATCGTTATGGCAGTGAATCCCCAGCGACGCCCCCGGAATCACCTCGGCTACCTCTGAGACGATCTGTCCCACCTGCTCCGGCAGGGTGCCGCCATTCGTATCGCACAGCACGATCCAGCGCGCACCGGCATCATACGCCGCCTGCACCATCTCCATCGCCACGGCTTTATTATGCTTGTACCCGTCAAAGAAATGCTCCGCGTCAAATAGCACTTCACGCTGTTTTTCTGCGAGTAAGGCAACGGACTGGGCAATCATTGCCCGGTTCTCTTCCGTCGTAATCTCCAGCGCTTTTTCAATATGGAAATCCCACGCCTTGCCCACAATGCAGATACTTTCCGTCCCTGCGTCCAGCAGCGCGGCCAGCCCGGGGTCATTGGCCGTGCTGCGCCCGGCTCGGCGCGTCATGCCAAAGGCTGTGATCTGCGCATGGCGGGTCTTGGGAGCATCCGTAAAGAACGCGTCATCACGGGGATTGGCACCCGGCCAGCCGCCCTCAATATAATCGATGCCGAAACGATCCAGCGCCTGCGCAATGGCCTGCTTGTCACCCACGGTAAAATCCACGCCACGCGCCTGCGCACCGTCGCGCAGGGTAGAGTCATAGAGATAGATGCGATCTGTCATGGGTTCGTCAGGCCTTACATGATGAAAGAAATAGAGATGTATATCATAACGTGCCGTATTCCAAGCCTCTAAAATGCCGATATCCGTTTCCTGTAACCCTTCTTTGCCTTGCAGCGAATAATGTTACATGCGATGGATGATCATGATACTGGCCGGTTTGCTGGCATATGTGCCGCAGGCGCGCGCCCTTGATACCACCCAGTCAACGGAGGCGGTGATGCTGGATGAACGTGCTTTACAGGAACAGGGGCTGGAGATTGCCACCTTTGCCGCCGGATGCTTCTGGTGCGTGGAATCCGAGTTTCAGGCACTGGAGGGAGTAAAGGAAGTGGTCTCCGGTTATACGGGTGGCACGCTGGAGAACCCCACATACCAGCAGGTCACGGGCAAGCAAACCGGACACTACGAGGCGGTACGTGTGGCCTATGACCCGGAGATCATTAGTTATGGAAAGCTACTGGAAGCCTTCTGGCTGATCCACGATCCCACGCAGGAAAACGGGCAGGGCGTGGATATTGGGCCGCAATATCGCTCGGCCATATTTTTCCATAACCCCGAACAACGGGCCACTGCCGAGGAAGCAAAGGCCGAGGCAGATGCATCGGGGACATTTAAACGCCCCATTGCCACGGAAATCCTGCCCGCAGAGACATTTTATACAGCCGAAGACTACCATCAAGACTATTACGCCAAACAGGGTATTGATTATGAGAGCGTCTTTGATCTGGGTGGCGAGTCGACGACCATGAAGAAACGCAAACGCTGGCTGGGTAGCATGTTCGGCAACTAGGCGACGCGCCAGCTACATGAGCATTTCATGCTATTCCCTCGATTTTTAATAAAATTTTAATAAAACTGCCGCAATTCCGCCGCACAGCTCTGCTATGACTGGTTGCGACCAAGGGGGTCAGTCATAGCAACAAAGAAAAAGAAGGAAAATATCATGTCCGATATCAAAGACGAAGATATGTCAATGGCTGCAGCGGCCATAACCGCCGCGACACTTGCAGAGCATTGCGGTCCCATTAAAGAGGCGGAACAGGCGGTTGATCAGCTTACCGGCAATCGGCAATATGCAACTTCAGAGCTGTCAGATTGGGAAGCAGAGAAGCTTGCCGCAGTCACTGCCGCCACAGATGATTATCGTGCCGTGGCAGACGCAATTCAGGATTTGGGAGCTATTGAGGCTGGCCGGACTCCTGCTTCGGATGCCTTTATTGCTGCTGGCAAAGTCTGCCGGGGCAAGTAACGCACATCTCACCTAAAAAAATCCTGCGTTTCATGCGTGGGATTTTTTTATGCCCTTCTCTATAGTGGTTTGACTTTATTATTCCCCAGTATGTCATCCCGCATTTAATGCGGGATCACGCCTGACCCCGCATCTTCGCTATGCTGCGTGCGGGGTGACAAGAGAAAGGGATGGGGAAAAATAAACAGGAACGCCTATAACTCTTCTCTATCCTATAACCCCCTCTTGCTCGCAAGCTTGCTTCCTCCCCCTTTAAGGGGGAGGATAAAGGTGGGGGGTTTTAAGCCCTTCTCCAGTCTGTTGTGCCGTCCGGGCGGTAGTCTTTTTAACACCCCTGCTCGCGCCTGCTGGCGCTGCGCAATAGGCTGCTCGCTTCGCTCGCGGCTCAGGGCTGGGTCGCGCTTCCTGCGCTCCCTTCTTGTCCCTTAGGCCCGTCGCCAGTCTGTTGTGCCGTCCGGGCGGTCCTCCAGCATAATTCCCTGCGCTTTCAACGCATCACGGATACGGTCGGCCTCCGCCCAGTTTTTGGCGGCCTTGGCTTGGGTTCTTTGGCTAATTAAAGCACTGCATATTTTATGTACAGACTCAGGAAGCTGAGCATTCAAGCTTTCTCGAAGCAAATTATTAAGCTTATCAATGTGCATTAGCCATGTATCATTTGAATCATTTAAAATATCCTGTAAAGCA
>CAYMGS010000075.1:0-10040 GCA_964390025.1 uncultured Rickettsiales bacterium
TTCACTTCCGAGAAGCTGACATTCGCCGCTGCCGCCGATAGCGCACGCACAATCACGCGGGACTCGGACGTGGGAAACAACCAGTCGGAAGAAAATGACACCACGCAGAAACACGTAGGCGTACCTTTGAAGACTTCCGCCAGATTGCCGTCATCGTCTGCCGCCAGATCAAAATAATCCATCGCGCGGGTGATGTAGAGATAGGCATTGGCATCGAAGCGCTCTACAAAGCTGATTCCCTGATGGCGCAGGTAGCTTTCCACCTGGAAATCTGCCTCAAAACCAAAGGTGAAGGCATCCTTATCCTGCAGGCTGCGCCCGAACTTACGCTGCAGGGCATCTTCCGAGAGGTAGGTAACATGCGCTGTCATCCGTGCGACGGAAAGGCCCTTGGCAGGGTAGCGCTGTTCTTTGGCATATTTGCCGCCTGCCCAGTCCGGGTCCGCCATGATGGCCTGCCGTCCGATTTCATGAAACGCAATATTTTGTGCCGTATGACGCGCCGCCGTGGCAATAGGAATACAGGAACGCACGCGTTCAGGATAAGCTGCCGCCCATTTCAGCGCCAGCATGCCACCCATGGACCCACCAATCACACTGAAAATCTCTTTAATACCCATTGTATCCAGCAGCGCCGCCTGCATACGCACCATGTCGCCAATCGTAATCACCGGGAAGTCCAGCCCCAGCACATCACCTGTGTCCGAGTCTTGAGATTTCGGCCCATAGGAGCCCATACAGCCTCCCAGCACATTAATGCAGATCACAAAGAAACGGTTGGTATCGATAGGTCGTTCCGGCCCCACCATATGCTCCCACCAGCCGGGTTTGCCAGTCACCGGGTGCGTACCAACCACATACTGATCGCCCGTCAGGCCATGACACACCAGAATCACGTTGGATTTCTCTGCATTCAGTTCCCCGGCACACTGAAACGCCACAGGAATGTTTTGCAATTCTTCACCGCCATCCAGCTTCAGTGGCCTGTCCATACATATATGCGCCACGCGCCCAACCTCGACCATGCGATAATCAGGGCCAAAGGCAGAAGAAATTGTAGCTGTTGTCTCTAACGGGTTCATCGATATTCTGTTTTCAAGCAGGACGGGGCATGCTACACACGCAGATATGCAAAATAAACTGAAAAATAGAGAAGATACCGTGTCAGAGTTGAATGATGGATATCAGGCGTCCCTCGATCAGCTGCGCGATGAAATTGACGCGCTGGATCGTGAGATTGCACAGAAGCTTAAAGAACGCTCGGCTATCGTTGCGCGTGTGGGGTTGCTGAAAACGGAATATGGCATTCAGGGAAGCTATATCCGTCCTCGCCGCGAGGCCGTGATGCTGCGTGACCTGATGGAGTCATTTAAAGGTTCGCTGTTTCCCCGTGAAGCAGTAGCCCATATCTGGCGTACCATTATCGGCGCATCAACATCCATGGAGTCTCCCCTGAACCTTTCCGTGCTGTGCGATGGTGAGAATACGACTCCATACATGCTGGGTCGGGAATATTTTGGCAGCTACCTGCCCGGCTCCATCCATCAGCGCATGGAAAACGTGATGGAAGATATGCAAAACAGCCCGCATACGGTGGCCGTTGTACCTTATGGCAATACGTCACAGGGTGCCTGCTGGTGGCAATTGCTGGCAGACAACGATGACACCACTCCGCCAGTAGTGTTTGCCATCATCCCGTTTACAGAAGACGTGCAATCCGCACTGGCTATTGGCCGGGTGGAGATTATGCCGACCGGCGACGATGAGACCCTGTATGCGCTGAGCAGCCCGGAAGCCTCGCAGGCGCAGGACTGGCAGGCATGGCTTGATGCCATTTCCCCGCGTCCGCTCAGTATGCGTTTCAGCTCAGACGGCAAGCAGGTGCTCCTGACTCTCAAAGGATTTTTCTATGGAGACGAACAGCAACGCAGCCTGATTGCATCGCAACTGACGTCCATTAGCGGCCAGCCCGTTGACGTTACCTGCATTGGCGCATATGCCACCCCTTACACTTTACCCAAAGAAGACAACACATGAATGCACCTGCCTCTGCTAATCCCCCGCGCATGATTGAACCGAAGGAAGGTATATTGTCGATCTCGCCTTACATACCGGGTAAAACCTCCCGTGCGGCGGACAGCAAACCACTGAAGCTCTCTTCCAATGAGAACCCGTACGGCCCCAGCCCAAGGGCCGTGGAAGCCTATATGCAGGCGTCCTCTACGCTGAATCGATACCCTGACGGCGGATGCGCAGAGCTGCGTGAAGCCATTGGCAGCGTTCACCGCATCAATCCACAGCGCATTGTCTGTGGCGCCGGTTCCGATGAACTGATCGGCCTGCTGATTCATGCCTATGCCGGGCCGGGTGATGAAATCCTCTACAGCGCACATGGCTTCCTGATGTATGCCATCTATGCCAGGAGTTTCGGAGCCACTCCCGTGACTGCACCGGAAAAAAATCTGTGCGCGGATGTGGATGCCCTGCTGAAGGCTGTCACAGAAAAAACCAAAATTATATTTGTAGCAAATCCGAATAACCCCACTGGCTCGTACCTGCCAAAAGCAGAGCTGCAAAGGCTGCGGGATGGTCTGCCGGACAATGTGATTCTGGCCGTGGATGCAGCCTATGCAGAATACCCGGAAACCCCGGACTACAGTGATGGCAGAGAGCTGGTGGAAGCCACGCATAACACAGTCATGTTCCGTACCTTTTCCAAGATTTACGGCCTGAGCGCCCTCAGACTTGGCTGGATGTACGGGCCTGACCATATTATCGATGTGATGAACCGCGTGCGCAGCCCGTTTAACGTCACTGCCCCGGCGCAGGCTGCCGGGATTGCCGCCGTGCAGGATCAGGCATGGATTGGTGAGCAGCGCTGGCGTAACAATGAATCGCTCAACGAACTCTCCGATGTATTCCGCGAGATGGGATACACCGTATATCCAAGCGCCACAAATTTTCTGCTCATTGACTGTGCCTCACCGGACAAAGCAGAAGCGCTTGTTGGTTTTCTGGCCGCGCAGGATATTTATGTGCGCGATGTCGCCGCTTACGGACTACCTTCCTGCGTGCGCATTTCCATCGGCACGGTAGAGGAGAACGGCAAGCTGGTAGCAGCGATGAAGGGAATGCAGGATGAGAGATAAGAATACAGGGTCAGAAGACCGAGCGGGCCGTCAGCTCCGCCTGTTCGCCGCGCTAGCGCGAGCAGGGGCATGATACATGTTTAACTCCATTGCTGTGATTGGGCTGGGTCTGATCGGCGCATCGCTGGTGCATGATATCCATCAACACCGGCTGGCGGATCGTATCATCGGACTGGACAACAACCCGCTGGCCGGGGAAGCGCTGAATGCTCATGAACTGCTGGCCGGATTTTACACCAAAATTGCCGAGGTACCCGGTCCGGTCGACATGGTGATTATTTCTACCCCGCCGAAATTTTTTGATGAGGTGGCACGCAAGCTGGGGCCATTGCTTAAAGAAGGCACCATCGTGATGGATATTGGCTCGGTGAAGCAGTCAGCGATTGAGACAATTGCGCCGCATATCCCGGATACGGCGCTTTATGTTCCGGCTCATCCAATTACCGGCAGTGAAAAAAGTGGCCCTGGCGCGGGAGAGAAAAACCTGTTCGCCAACCGGCGCAATATTCTCACCCCGCTGGAAGACACTCCGCCTGCTGCGCTCGACCTTGCAATTCATTTCTGGGAGAAGCTGGGTGCCGTGTGCGAAGTAATGAGCGCCAAGCGGCATGATGTGATCTATGCCTATATGTCGCATCTGCCGCACCTTGTGGCATATGGGTGCGCAGGCACGCTGGCGCATTACTGCAAAAAACTTCCGTACTCCCTAACCCCGTTCCTGCGGATCGCCGGCTCCAACCCGGAGTTATGGTGTGACATTGCCACAGCCAATCACAGTGCTATCAATGAAGCGATGGAGTTTTACCTGACCGTGCTGAATCATATGATTGCCGAACTGAAGGCCGGTGCCGAGCAGGGGGAAAGCAGTACAGGCAGTGAAAAAGAAGTCGCGGAAGTGCTGTTTCCACGCATTGCCGCTTCCTGCCTGATTAGTGCCGTAACGCTCTGCGAAAAACGCGAGGAGCTGTCACTGGCGCGCTATGCCGGACGTGGTTTTGCCGACCTCACCTCGCCGCTGCAAACACCGCCGGAAGGCGACATTGAACGCATCTCGCATGCACACCAGCAGGTGACCGCCGTACTCACGGATTTTGAAGCACGCCTGCGCGCATTAGCGGTAGCATTGAAAGAAGAAGATCACGATACCTTGTTTAAGCAGATGCAGGATGGGCAAAAAGCATGGGCCACCTTATCCAAGTAATGCTTTGAATGCCTCCGGGTCTTTAGCGTAGGCATCATACCCCCAGCCACGGTAATAATGTTTTTCCTTATCATGCTCGCTGGCAATCACATCGCCGTATAAAATGCGGGTCAGACCTGCATTTTCCGCGCATTCCAGATCCACCTGCGAATCACCGACAAACCAGACGGCATGGGAAGGTTCCACACTAAGGTTTTTCAGGGCCAGCAATGCCGGGGCCGCATGCGGCTTGTCATGCTCCGCATCGCCTGCACCCACCAGCGTATCAAAGAAATGATGCCAGTCCAGATGATCGACTTCCTTGCGCAAAAACTCGCTGCGCTTGTTACTGACAACGGCCAGCTTCAGAGGCCGGGTGCGCAGATGTTGCAGCAGCTCCAATGTACCGGGTAGCGGGGTTAGTCGCTCAAGCTGATAGCTCCGATACGCTGCAATATACACCTCCCCGGCTTCTTCCGCCCGTTCACCAAACACGTCAGGAAAGGCTTCGCGCATGGAGCGGGCCACGTAGCGTTTCACCTCATCCATGCTCCATGGCTCCATATCAAAATGGGCAAACGTATCGGTCAATGCCTGATGGATAATCGGCCACGTATCCATCAATGTATTATCCCAGTCAAACAGTAGGGTATGCGGAGGTATCAGCATTGTTGAATCCTTATTTATAGTTTTGTCATCCCGGAATATTTTTCAGAAGAAAAATTTGTCCGGGATCCAGAATAACAAAAAGTCAGGAGACTTTTTGTGTCAGAAATGCCTACTGGCATTTCTTTTATGGATTCCCTTATAATTTTGCCTACTTGCAAAATTCAGGGAATGACAGTGATTAGCATTAATACTCCCATTGCTTTCCGGTCTGTTCCGTCACATGCTGCTGATACAGCGCATAAATACGTCCGCTCAGTGCCGACGGTTTGCCGTTGCCTACCGGTGTACCATCCACAGTGACGACCGGCAGCACGTTGGAGGTGGCGCTTGACATAAACGCACCTTCCGCTTCCCGAATTTCATCGACATGGAATGGCCGTTCCTCCACCGGGATACCATTCTTCTGGCACAGGCGCAGAATATTAATACGGCGCACCCCGTTAAGAATAGAAGCGTCCGCCGGGTGCGTAATCACTGTACCACCTTTGATAAGATAGGCATTGGAATGCGACCCTTCAGTGACGTAGCCGTCTTCATTGACCATCCATGTTTCCCGCGCGCCCTGTTCCACAGACTTCTGACGTGCCAGCACGTTCGGAAGTAGCGAAATGGTTTTGGCATCGCAATGTTTCCAGCGAATATCCGGCGTGGTAACCACGGCCACGCCTTCCTCTACCTGCATACGGGAGGGTGCTTTCTCACGGTTAACAAACATAGTAAGAAACGGTTTTTCATCTTTTGGAAACGCATGATCCCGGTGTGCAACGCCCCGGGTAATTTGCAGATAGATATAGCCATCGGAGAAGGGATGTTTTGCAATCAGTTCCCGCATCACCAGCTTCAGCGCAGCATCGCTCATCGGCATGTTCATGCGCAGTATCTTAAGTGATTGTTTCAACCGCGCCAGATGAGGCTCTTCATCCAGCAGGCAGTTATTGAAAAAGACAATCACCTCATAGACCCCATCGGCAAAATGGTAACCGCGATCTTCCATCGGCACCACGGCCTGCGTTGCGGGTACATAGCGGCCATTAATATAACAGATACGGGTCATCTATGTTGTGTCTCCTTCATGAACCATGCAACGGTCGCACAGATGCCATCATCAAACGTATAAGGCGGCTTCCAGTCAAGTTTATTGCAGATATGTGCATGGTTTACTTCCAGTGATGAGACCAGACGGTGCACCATATCGCATCTTCCCAGCACCCACCCGCCAAAGCGCAGCAGCTTTACCGGCACGGGGAACAATCTGGCATTACGTCCCATACCGCTCGCAATATGGCGCACCAGCTCTGGTGTGGAGACCGGCTTACCGTCACTGACGAGAAACGTTTCACCCGACGCCGCCGGATGGGAAAGACACTGCAAAATAGCATCGGAAAGATTGCCGACATAAATCATATCGCGCTTGTTACGGATGCTGCCCATCGGCAATGGCAGACCTGTTTGCACCAGCCTGAGCAACATGTAAAAATTAGCTTTCACCCCTGGCCCGTATACCAGCGGCGGGCGAATAACAACCACTTCCAGCCCTGTTTCTCTGGCTACTTCCTGTAACGCCTGCTCCGCCTCCAGTTTAGAAAGCGCGTAATGGTTCAGCGGGTTTGGAACATCCGTTTCCCTGAACCCTTCCTCCTCCGTTTTTACACCATGCACCCCGATGGTACTGATAAAAACGAGGCGCTTTACACCAGCAATAGCCGCCTGCATAGCAAGCTGACGGGTTGCGGCAACATTGACCAGCCGGAAGCGTTCCCCCGGTTCACTCGCCTGCTCGCGCAGCACATGCACCCGTGCAGCTAAATGCACTACCGCATCTATTCCTTCCAGCGCCTGTGACCAGTCCGTATCAACCCCCATCTCCAGCGCCATGGCATGTTCCGATGCCTTGCGACGCGTAATGCGGCGCACATGCCAGCCGGAGGATTCCAGCACCGGGCACAGGTTACGCCCGATAAACCCGCCAGCACCTGTTACGAGGACTCTTTTAGATGCCCCTGCTCGCTCCTGCTGGCTCTGCACTTCAGGCGACGCGTCTTCTTGCCCTACCACCATTTCCATCCCCATTTGTTGAAATAGATCCAAATGGAATGCACCATGACGCCCATCAGTTTTAGTGAGCGGTGTGAACCGCGATGCCAGCGATGAGTAATGGTTGCTCCCGGCCAGTACATTGTTTTAGCTACACCACGGATACGGCGCGTCAGGTCGGCATCTTCCAGATACATAAAGAAGCGTTCATCGAAACCTCCTACTTCCTGCAACACGTCTGCGCGGATCAGCATGAAGCATCCGGTCATGAACTCCACTTCGCAGGGTGCATCATAGCCGGCATCCATCATCGTGTAGCGCGCCATACGCTCAGAGCACAGGCCAGGAGCGACCCGGCGCAGGAAGAGATCAAGCACTGTCGGCTCCCGTTTATTCAGCGGTTGCAGGCTGCCGTCTGTATTCAGCACTTTCGGCGATACCGCCCCTACCTCCGCGTGACTCTCCATATAGTCTACCAACGCTTCCAGCGTGCCTTCATGCACCACCACATCGGGGTTAAGAAAGAGCATATAACGCGCAGGCGGCGCATGTTTCAGCCCGACATTATTGCCATAGCCAAAGCCACCATTGCGCCCGGAAGGAATGAGCATGACGCCTTCCGGAAGCACAGATTGCAATTGCTCCGCATACCCATCACCTGAGTCATTATCGACCACGGTGAGGGAAACAGTGAGTGACGTATTCAGAAAAGACTCAACCGCCGCCCGCACTTCCTCCGGGTCATGCCGGTAGGTCACGATAATAGCGGAGATATCAACAGGCGGTGTGGTCATAGCCTTTGTCATTACCTGACTTGGGCAGGTAATCCAAGCAGATTGGCTATGCAGAGCACCACCCTACCACACGGGCGGGTTATCCTTATATTCGGCAAAGCTCATCAGCCCTTCATCCCGAGCAGAAATCTGGGGGTTTTCAATCGGCCAGGGCACGGAAAGTTCCGGGTCGTCATAGCGGATACCGCCCTCGCCCTTGGGGTTATACGGGCCGCTGACCTTGTAGAGCATATCCGCCGGTTCCTCGCCCAGTACGCAGAAGCCATGCGCAAAGCCCACCGGAATCCAAAACAAGATACCGTTCTCGCCGGTTAGTTCTACCCCGTAATGCTGGCCGTAGGTCGGAGAATCCGGGCTGATATCCACCGCTACATCCCAGACCGCACCACGGGTCACGCCCACCAGTTTGCCCTGCGCCGGATTGGCCTGATAATGCAGCCCACGCAGAATGCCCGGCGCCGAGCGCGAATGATTGTCCTGAATAAACTCTTCTTCAAAGCCATGCTCTGCCAGCTTGTGCTTGTGATAGCGCTCAACGAAAAACCCGCGTGCATCGCCATGCACAGTCAGCTCAATAATTTTCAGCCCTTCGATATCGCACCCTGAAATCTTCATATCATTCCTCCGTCTTTTGCATTAAATGCCTGTTTCAGCCCGTCCTGCCAATGGGGCAATGTCACGCCCAGCACGTCTTTCAGCTTGCTGCCATCCAGCCGTGAGTTCAGAGGACGCGTTGCCGGGGTGGGGTATTCACTGGTCGGGATCGGCTCGACCTGCTTTACCCTCATCTCCATATGATGCGCCCGCGCCTGCTCAAAAATCGCTTCGGCAAAGCCATGCCAGCTTGTCTCACCCTCATTGCGCAGATGATAGACTCCGGAAGGGAACGGAGTCATATTCCGGGCTGACTCCAGCGCTTCCAGTGTCGCTCTGGCCAGATGCGGCGCGTAGCTCGGTGCGCCCACCTGATCGTCAATGATGCGCAGCATTTCACGGTCTGCACCCAGACGCAGCATGGTGTTGAGGAAGTTTTTGCCGAATGCATCGTAGACCCAGCTGGTACGGAAGATCAGGAATTTGCCGCCTGCTTCCTGCACCGCCTTCTCACCTGCCAGCTTGGAGCGGCCATAAGCGTTGAGTGGGCTGACCGGCGCATCTTCTGCACGCGGCGCATCCCCTGAGCCGTCAAACACATAATCAGTCGAATAATGTACGAACGGGATATCGTGCTTTGCAGCGACCATTGCCAGCACGCCTGGCGCTTCCCCGTTGATGACAGTCGCCAGCGCTTCTTCCTCTTCGGCCTTGTCCACTGCGGTATACGCAGCAGCATTAATGATGACCGTCGGGTTAATGTCTTCAACGATTCCCGGCAGTGTGTTCGGCTGGGAAAGATCCGCCTGCTCACGCGACAGCAATACCGCATCGTCTAAAATAGCGCCCAGTGCCTGCCCGATCTGACCATTGGCGCCCAATACCAGTGTTGTCATACGATTACTCCCACGGCTATCCCAGCGCTGCCTTGCCTTCCGGCATCGGGTCATTCAGCAAACCGTTAAGATAACGGCCATAGCTGTTTTTGCTGCCGAAGTTTTTGGCAAGCGTGGCCAGTTCTGTATCGCTGATAAAGCCTTTCCGCCATGCAATCTCTTCCAGGCACGCAACTTTCAGACCCTGACGCGCTTCAATGGTCTGCACAAATTGTGCAGCGGAAAGCAGTGAGTCCACTGTGCCGGTATCCAGCCATGCCACGCCCCGGCCCAGCAGTTCCACGCTGAGAGATCCTTGCTCCAGATACGCCTTGTTCACATCGGTGATTTCCAGCTCGCCGCGCGCGGAGGGTTTCAGGTTTTTGGCAATTTCGACTACCGAGTTATCGTAAAAATACAGGCCCGTGACCGCCCAGTTGGATTTCGGCGCAGAAGGTTTCTCTTCGATGGAAAGCGCCGTGCCATTTTCATCAAATTCCACCACACCATAGCGCTCCGGGTCATGCACATGATAGGCATAGACCTTGGCACCGGACGTCAGTGATCCAGCAACCTGAGCAATGCTGTCGGCCATGTTATGCCCGTAAAAGATATTGTCTCCCAGAATCAGGCAACAGCTATCATCGCCGATAAACTCTTCCCCGATCACAAATGCCTGCGCAATGCCGTTCGGTTCCGGCTGTACGGCGTAGGAGAGCGAGACACCAAACTGCGACCCGTCACC
>CAYMGS010000076.1:0-9968 GCA_964390025.1 uncultured Rickettsiales bacterium
GCCGCTCTATGTCTATGGTGAAAATTATAGAATAGATGATGGAGGCTACTATTCCTCTCAGCGTGAACTGGCAGAGATAAAGCCGGGGCTGCCGGGCGCGTTTCAGATGCAGAATGCGGCGGCAGCCATTGCCTGCGCCGAGCAGCTTTCCGACTTGCTACCCGTGGACGAGGAAGCGATAAAACAAGGTGTGGAAAGGGCGACATGGCATGCCCGCCTGCAACAATTGACGATGTATGGGCGCACTATATGGCTGGATGGTGGGCATAATCCGGCTGCAGGGGAAGCGCTGGCGGCATGGCTGGAGCAGCAGGGTAAAACGATGCCGTTGATTATGGCCATGTTGCAGGACAAAGATGTGCATGGGTACCTTAGGCCGTTGGCGGGGCATATTACCTCGGTGATCGCTATTCCCATTCCGGGTGAGTCAAAATCCATGCGCCCGGAACAGATCAGAGAGACAGCGCAGACGTTTGGTATGAACGCTGAATGTACCGATGCGCTGGAAGATGCGTTGGGGCATTTGCAGGATTGCAAGGAAATACTCGTTGCCGGGTCATTATATCTGGCAGGAGACGTGCTGGCAAAAAACGCTGTCCACAATGGCAAATAATCTGTGTTATACTTCGTATAAACTGTGTAAGGATAAAAAATGGCTGACCCTAAACAGCGTATTTCGGAGATATTGAAACTCTACTGGGAACGGCTCCGCGGAGAGCGCCCCTTTCCGATGGAGTCGGAAGTCAATCCGGATTCAGACGAGCTGATGCCAATCTGGGACTCCTGTTTTCTGGTGCGTGTAGAGGCAAATGCCGAGCAGCCCTATCATTACGCATATCTGGGTGATGCGCTGGTGGCGGCGTATGGTGGGGAAGATGCCAGTGCACGCGAAGTATGTGAAATGCTGGTCTACCCTTCCACCATGTCGATGGTGCACCGGTTCAAGGAGGTGGTAAACAGCGGCAAACCAAGAATGGAAGAGTCTGAATTTACGAATGGTAGCGGGGAGTTGATTAAATACCGCTCCGAATTATTGCCGCTTGGTGATGAAACCGGCGATGTGGCATACATACTGGGCGGCATGAAATGGAAGGCGTATTAATGGCAGACCTAACATTTGCTCCACTCTCCATTCCTGTATCCTCCAAGTCTGAGGGGCTGGATACGCGCTATAAGATTATCACCACATCCGGGGAGGTGATAACGGTTGAAGCGGGGTCGGCGGCGGAAGCCATGGCAAAAGCGGAAGGAAAGAACCCGCTGCGCATTATCTCTCTGGCGCAGGAGCAGCGGCGCCTGATGGAGAAAAACCTGTTGCACCCGCAGGAACGTTCTGTCGATACCAATATTGACATGGATAAATACGTTGCCGACTTCCGCGCACTGGTGGTGGAAGATCTGGGAGAAGAAGAAAAACCTCCGTTTGAAGAAATGTCATGGGGAGACATTGCAAAGAAACATGAAGATGTACCCTTGCCGGAACCAGAATCAGAACCGGAGGTAACGGCAGAAGAACCGGCGCTTCCGGCATCTGAAATGGAAGTGCAGATAGAAGCGCCTCAGGAATCAGAACCGGAGCCTGAGCCGGAGCCGCAAGCTGAGCCAGAAGAAGCAGGTGCGGGAGAGCAGGAAGTCATCCCGCCCGACAGGGAATTGACGCCGGAAGAAGTGGAAGCGCTGATGGCTTCAGGCGGGGAGGCCGACCCTAAATCCGAGTAGCTTGACTCGTGCCCTGAGCCGCCTATACTGCCTCCGACTGGAGGGGTGCCATGCGTTTTCATCATTTTACCATTGTTATATGTGCATGTGTCATGTTGCTTGGCGGGTGCGGTGAGCGTGAGCGCAAAAACATCCGTATTGTCGGCTCATCAACCGTGTATCCGTTTGTCTCCTACGCTGCTGAACAGTTTGGTGTGACCACCTCGTTTGCCACGCCGATTGTAGAGGCGACCGGCACAGGCGGTGGCATGAAGATTTTTTGCGAAGGGGTGGGTAAGCAGCACCCGGATATGACGAATGCCTCCCGCGCTATCAAGCCGACCGAAGTGGAGATGTGCCGTAAAAACGGTGTCGAGGACATTACCGAAATCACCCTGGGCTATGATGGTATCGTGCTGGCGAATACCCGTTCATCCGATCCGTATGCGCTGACTATCCGTGATGTTTTTCTGTCACTGGCCAAACTGGTGCCGGTAGAGGGAGAGCTGAAACCGAACCCATATGAAACCTGGCAGGATATTAATCCCGAGTTGCCGGATGTAGATATCGAAGTTTATGGCCCGCCGCCAACCTCCGGCACGCGGGATGCATTTGTAGAAATCGTGATGGAGAAAGGCTGCAAACTGTTCCCTGAATATGAAGTCGCCTGGCCTGATAAAAAGACACGTAAGAAAAACTGTCACCTGTTGCGTGAAGATGGCGCGTTTATCGATGCTGGGGAAAACGATAATATCATTGTACAGAAGCTGACCTCTAACCCCACCTCCCTCGGGATTTTCGGCTATAGCTTCTTAGAGCAAAACAGCGCGGTGGTACAGGGGGCCACGATGGATGGTGTGCGGCCTGACTTTGCACATATTGCTGATGGGTCTTACCCGGTGGCACGCAGCCTGTATGTGTATGTGAAAAACCAGCATATCGGCAAGGTGCCGGGCATGGTGGAATTTATGGAAGAAATGACCAGCGCGGACGCGCTCTCTGTCGATGGTTATCTGCCGCGCATCGGCCTCATTCCCCTGCCGCAGGAACGGCAGACGAAAGTCCGGGAAATGGTTGCGGCACTGAAGCAATAAACCAAAACATACAAGAATCGAGGCCAGTAGGCGAGGCGAGGAGCGATATAATCAAATCTTCTAGATATCCAGTGCCTCGCGGATGGCTTCGCCGCGATTGGCGGTTTGCTCCTGAATGAAGGCAAAACGCAGTTCCGGTTTTTTGCCCATCAGTTCATGTACGCGGTTACGAGTGGCGGCATCTTCCTCTTCCTGCACCACCACACGCAGCAAGGTACGGCTTTCCGGGTTCATCGTGGTTTCTTTCAGCTGCGGCGGTGTCATTTCGCCCAGCCCTTTAAACCGCCCAATCTCCAGTTTTCCACGTCCTTTTTCCAGCTTTGCCGTCAGTGTCTCGAGTTCCTGCTCGTCCTGTGCATAGTAGGTCGTGTTGCTCTGTGTAATGCGGAACAGAGGCGGCTGTGCCAGATATAAATGCCCGCCGTAGACCAGCTCCGGCATTTCCTGAAAGAAGAAGGTCATTAGCAGCGAGGCGATATGCGCGCCGTCCACGTCGGCATCGGTCATGATGATGATTTTTTCGTAGCGCAGGTCTTTCAGCGAAAAATGCTTACCCGATCCACAGCCGAGCGCCTGCACCATGTCGGAAATTTCCTGATTGGCGGCGATCTTGTCTTTGGTCGCGCTCGCTACATTGAGGATTTTACCGCGCAGCGGCAGGATAGCCTGCGTCTCCCGGTTCCGCGCCTGTTTTGCAGAGCCACCGGCAGAGTCTCCTTCCACCAGAAACAGCTCAGTGCCGTTGGGCGCAGAGCGTGTACAGTCTGCCAGTTTGCCGGGCAGGCGGAGCTTTTGTGTGACCGTCTTGCGGGAGACTTCGCGCTCCTGCTTTTTCTTCAGGCGGAACTCTACCCGGCTGATAATATGATTGAGCAGGGCGGTGGCCGAGTCCGCATCGCCGGAGAGCCAGTGGTCAAACGGGTCGCGGATGGCCTGTTCTACCAGCCGCGCCGCCTCGGAGGTTACCAGCCGATCTTTGGTTTGCCCCTGAAACTGCGGGTCTTTAATGAAGACGGAAAGCAGCAGGCAGCAGCCCCCCAGCACATCATCCGGGGTGATCTGGCTGACCTTTTTCATCCCCTTCATCTCGCCGAAGGCACGGATGCCTTTGGCGAGTGCTGCACGCAGCCCGTTCTCATGCGTGCCGCCATCAGGGGTGGGGATGGTATTACAATAACTATGCGCCGAGCCTTCCTCATCCAGCGGCCATGCCACCGCCCATTCCACCCGGCCACGGCCTTCTGCCAGTTTTGCCTCGCCGGTAAACATCGCCTGCGTCACCATCCGGCGTTTATCGAGCTCGGAGGCGAGATAATCGGCCAGCCCACCGGGGAAATGAATGCTGGCCTGCTCGGGAACAACTGATCCTTCCTTGAGTAACTCACCCGCACATTCCCAGCGGATTTCCACGCCACGAAACAGGTAGGCTTTGGCGCGTACCAGCTTGAAGATACGCTCAGGCTTAAAGCTCTTCTCGCCAAAAATCTCGCTGTCCGGCACAAAGGTCACGGAGGTGCCGCGCCGGTTATTGATCGCACCGACATGTTCCAGCGGGCCTTGCGGTTTGCCGCGGGAGTAATGCTGGCGGTGCAGTTGCTTCTCCCGCGCCACTTCCACTTCCAGCTCGGAGGACAGTGCGTTGACCACGGAAATCCCCACACCGTGCAGACCACCTGCCGTGTGGTAGACCTTATCGGAGAATTTCCCACCGGCATGCAGCGTGGTCAGAATCACTTCCAGTGCAGATTTATCCGGGTGCTTGGGGTGCGGGTCCACCGGGATACCACGCCCGTTATCGCGGATGGTGATGCGGTTGCCCGGTTGCAGGGAGACTTCGATCCAGCTCGCATGCCCGGCGACCGCTTCGTCCATTGCATTGTCAAACACCTCGTTGACCAGATGGTGCATGGCCGTCTCGTCCGTGCCGCCAATATACATGCCCGGACGGTGGCGTACCGGCTCCAGCCCCTCCAGCACCTCGATATGCTCGGCGGTATAGGTATCCGATGGCGGGGGAGATTTTTTCGTATTGGCAAACAGGTCAGACATAGTTTTTAGTTTTTATTTGCGCCTGCTCCGGGCTTCTGCCTTCCGCAATACGCGACGCTTCGCTGGCTCATGGCTGGCGCGGTCTCCTGACCGCGTTTCATTGTTAATTGCTAGGACAATACTGAGGAGTTCCTCAGAAAACAAGGGGTTTTACGCATTTTCAAATTTCATCAATCTGTCACACTATTCTGCTATGGTTTTGGGTTATGTAGAGGTTCTGCCAATCTGGACATATATGTATGGCTGCTGAATCACTATCCTGCTCACAAGAATCGTCTCCCGATTGGGGGCGATGGGTGGTATATGGGCTGGGAGGATTATCACTCGCAGTGGCTGCAGCACCTATTGTATTGCCATTTTTGGGCGTTGGAGGCGCTGACCTGCCCCCCGGTTTACGGCCTGAAGATATGGCGGCCACAATATGCAGCACGGGAGAGGCAACAGGGCTGGCAGGATGGAGCGCAGGTCTGCTGGAGAATATACCGCTGGTCGGAGACTCGCTGGCAAAAGGCGGGCTGATGAACGCCGCTGTTGCCGGAGGAATCGCACTGGGTGGCATGCTGCTTGGCAATAAAATGGAAGAGCATCAGAAAGACCATGCGTTTCCATGGCATAAGGTGGTGAAAGCCGTCACGCTGGCTACGACAATGCTGGTAGCATTACCGGCCATCTTGCCTGCCATCACGATGGGCATCACCTATCTCGCAATGCTGGCTGGCGAGGTAACAGGGCAGGGTATTAATGCCTATGGCGAGGCAATTAGCTGGGCGCAGCAGACATTTGGAAAGTTGGGGGCGGATAGTGCCGCATCACTGGCCGGGGGCGGAGTGTCGCTTGGAGTACTTGCCGGCTCACATCTGCTAAGCTGTGGTGTGGCTGTAGGAGCAGGTAGTGCGGCGTTAGGGCATAAAGCACACAAGGCACATAAGGCAAAACGAGCATGTGCCGATGAATTTATACTTGGAGAACCCACATTACGTTTACAGGCGCATACAGCATCTTTGCAGGGAGAGCTGGATCGCTGGCATGCCGTCACCGGCACATTTACGGAAAGGCTGGAAGTGGAACGTCAGCAGAGCACTGCTTATGCAGCAAGTGTCTGAATCTGCTCCACCAGTTGCCGTACTTTGCCCAGCCGGTCAGCATCGGACGCATAGCTCTGCATGCAAAAGAGGGTCTGGTCAGGCCGGATTTTCATGCTCCCCGCGTGGCGGGCGATAAAACCGATTAAAGCCTCCGGGTTGGAGAACGTGTCGTTACGGAATGCGATGACGGCGCCTTTCGGCCCGGTGTCAATGCGGGCAATGCCTGCCTGCTTGCATTCCTGCTTAATGGCCAGCACCGCCAGCAGATGCTCCACTTCCTGAGGCACGGGGCCGAAGCGGTCAGTCAGCTCCTCGCGGAAGGCGTCGATTTCCTCCTGCGTATGCAGTGCGGCCAGGCGGCGATACAGGCTGAGTCGCAGTGATAAATCTTCCACATACGCTTCCGGAATCAGCACAGACATGCCAAGATTAATCAGCGGTGACCAGTCATCCTCCGTGGCTTTTGCCTGAGTTTCCTGCGTTTTCATCGCTTCAATCGTCTCGGTCAGCATTTGCTGGTACAGTTCAATACCAACCTCACGAATATGCCCGGATTGTTCCTCACCGACCAGATTCCCTGCCCCGCGTATGTCCATATCATGCGAGGCCAGTGTGAAGCCTGCCCCCAGCGCATCCAGTGACTGCATTACCTCTAAGCGGCGGATAGCATCCCCGGTGATCTGGCGGTAATGCGAGGTGGTGAAATAGGCATAAGCCCGGATTTTACCGCGCCCGACCCGGCCTCGCATCTGGTAGAGCTGGGATAAGCCAAACCGGTCTGCCCGGTTGATGATGATGGTGTTGGCGGTAGGAATATCCAGTCCGGACTCAATAATGGCAGTTGAGAGCAGAATATCATACTGGCCGTCGTAAAAGCCGTTCATAATATCTTCCAGCTCGGAAGGCGGAAGCTGGCCATGCGCAACGGCCAGCCGTGCTGTGGGGACAAGTTCGCTAATGCGTTGTTTTAAGTCAGCAATATCCGAGATGCGCGGCGTTACATAAAACACCTGCCCGCCCCGGTGAATCTCCCGCTCTATCGCTTCCTTAATCACCACGCCGTCATACGGCATGACAAAACTGCGCACTGCTAATCTGTCCACAGGCGGGGTGGTAATCAGGGATAACTCGCGTACCCCGCTGAATGCTAACTGTAATGTCCGCGGGATGGGGGTGGCAGATAAGGTCAGCACATGCACATCAGCCTTGAGTGCTTTTAGCGCTTCTTTCTGTTTCACGCCGAAATGCTGTTCCTCGTCGATAATCAGCAGGCCGAGTTGCTGAAATGTTATCTGTTTGGAAAGCAGCGCATGTGTGCCGATGACAATGTGAATGGAGCCGTCGGCCAGCCCTTCGCGCACAGCTTTGGCATCTTTTGTACTAACCAGACGGGAGAGCTGTGCAACCTTGAGACCGGTGCCTTCAAAGCGTTCTTTGAAGCTGCGGTAATGCTGACGGGCGAGCAGGGTGGTGGGTACCACCACCGCCACCTGTACCGGGTTGGCGCGGTTAGCGGCGGCAACAAATGCAGCGCGCATCGCTACTTCCGTTTTTCCAAACCCGACATCACCGCAGACCAGCCGATCCATCGGCGTACTACGGCTGAGGTCTTCCAGCACCTCTCCAATGGCGCGTTCCTGATCTTCCGTTTCGCTGAAAGGAAAACGGGCGCAAAATTCATCATAAAGCCCCTCCGGTGGGCTGAGTTCGCTGCCCTGCTTTAAGGCGCGAGCCGCGGCAATTTTCATCAGCTCTTCCGCTGCCATGCGCAGCTTTTCCTTCATACGGGACTTACGCGCCTGCCAGCTTCCGGCCCCCAGCCTGTCCAGCTGTACCGTGCCGTCCTGCGTGCCGTAGCGGCTGACCAGCTCAAGGTTCTCCACAGGCAGGAACAACTTATCTTCGTCGGCATATACCAGCTTCAGACAGTCATGTTTGGTGCCTGCCGCTTCCACCGTCACCAGTCCCTCGTAGCGCGCAATACCGTGTTCACGGTGAACCAGTAATTCACCCGGCTCAAAGGCGCTGGCCTCCAGCATGAAAATTTCCGACGCTTTTTTGCGCCTGGCGGGACGGGAAAGTTTGGCCCCGAATATATCCTGCTCGGTATAGACAGCCAGCGATTCGCTGTGAAAACCGGTCTCCAGCGCCAGGGTGGCGATGAATATTCCGGGCTGTGGATAACGATGGTGATCCTGCCAGTGGATAAGTGTGGTCGGTGCCGGGTGATCCTGCTCCACCAGCATTTTCTTGAGCCGTTCCGTGCTGCCCTCGCTCATACAGGTCAGCAGGATATTACGCCCTGCGGCCCGGTGACGCTGTATCTCTTCCACCAGCGTTTCTACCGGGTGACCGCTGAATCCTCTGGCGGCATGCATGCGGCTGGCCTGACGAAAACCGGCATCCGTGCTGCCGGGGGTAGGGAAGGGGCAGAACTCCAGTGCTTCAATGCCCTCAAACACGTTATCCACATCTGTGTATAACATCTCAGGCGGCAGGGGGAGGTAGGGTGGCTCTTCCTTGCGGCCCTTCACCTCAGAGCGGTCTTTGCGCGCTTCGTAGTAATCCTGAATCATCTCGCTGCGATCCTGCAATGTATGCGATAGCTGATAATCCAGTGTCAGTGTGACATCCGAAAGGTAATCCAGCAGGCTTTCCATCTGTGGATAAAACAGCGGCAGCCAGTGCTCCATGCCGGGATGGTGGCTTCCGGCGGAGACAGCGGCATAGAGCGTATCCTCCCGTCCGGCAGGGCCGAATAGTTCCCGGTATTGCTCACGGAAGCGGGTAATCGTCTCTTCATTCAGCACCACTTCGCTCGCAGCATAGATCGTAAAAGAGGGAAGAGCCGTATCACTGCGCTGGGTGAGCGGGTCCATACGTGTGATGGTCTCTACTTCATCCCCGAACAGGTCGATACGCACGGCCTCGCCGGTGCCGGAGAAAATATCTAAAATAGAACCCCGCAAGGCATATTCCCCCGGCTCCATCACCTTGGCCGTACGGCGATACCCGTTATGGGTAAGAAAGTGCTGGAAATCGCTGACATCCAGCACCTCCGACGGGCGTATTACACGGCAGGCCTGTCGGGTCATATTGCGCGGAGGCACGCGCTGCATAACAGCAGCAGCGGTACTCAATATGACGCAGGGTTTATCAGAGCAACCTCGCTGTGCTATGCGGGATAGGGTGGCAATCCGGGTTGCCATCACCTCCTGCGCGGGGGAGGAGCGGTCATAAGGCAGGCAGTCCCATGCGGGAAAGATCAGGATATCGCATTCAGGAATGAAAAAACGAAGCGTGCCTCGCAGTTGCTCAAGCTCACGGTCATGGTGGCAGATATGCAGCATCGGGCGTTGTTGCCGCCCTAGCATTTCAGCAATAACGAGCGCCTGTGCCCCATGCGCTACACCACCAAGCGTGGGGTAACCGTCCGGCGCGCTTTCTGCCTCCCTGATGTGACTGGTCATGCGTCTGTGTCTGCCTCAGCGTCTGACTCAGGTTCCGGGGCATGATTAATACGAAAACGCTTCTTGGAGAACTGGCGCAGCAATTTGATGACGGGGGTATATTCCTGTCGTGAAGGCACATCTTTACCAATCAGCCACTGCCAGATATCGGCGTCCTGTTCGTCGAGCAGGCGCTCATACACATCCAGCTGACCGTCTGAAAGTCCTTCCAGATGTGTATCTGCAAAATGGCCCAGAATCACGTCGGTTTCCTTGCAGCCGCGATGCCAGCTACGGTAATGCAGGCGCTTCAGTCGAATTTCCCGGGTTTCAGACATGGATTTAACCTTTACGTAACGGTGTGGGTGTATAACATAGTGATTCGGGTGGACAGTTCAACCGATTAGCGTGCATATGGGGTAAAGGCAGGGGCTAATGGAAGCACAGCAATTCAGGAAAAACGAAGGGATGATTCTGGTCTGTCAGAATAATGAGGATCACACCTTTCTTTTATTTGGCATGAACCCCCGGGCGCACGAGATTACAGGCTTTGATGAAGATTATCTGAAAGGCCGTAGCCTGACGGAAATCGT
>CAYMGS010000077.1:0-9847 GCA_964390025.1 uncultured Rickettsiales bacterium
ACAGTGAAGGCTTCACGGTGAGTGTGAATGACGTGCCTGAAGGCCCGCCGAGTGAGTATTATACAGGTACCTCAGGGCCGGATTCTTATACGTCCGGGGCGGGCAACGATACGCTGGAAGGGCTTGGAGGAAATGATACGCTCAATGGTGCCGACGGGGATGATCTCATACTTGGCGGGGATGACTGGGATACGCTTGATGGCGGCAATGATAATGATACGCTTGACGGTGGCAGTGGCTTCGATTTGCTAAGAGGTGGCGATGGAGATGACTCACTGCTTGGGGGCGGTGATAATGATACGCTTGATGGCGGTAATGATAATGATACGCTTGAAGGCGGCAGTGGCTTCGATTCGCTGAGAGGTGGCGACGGAGATGATTCGCTGCTAGGGGGAGACGATAACGATACGATCGATGGTGGCGATGGCAATGATACCATGTACGGGGGCGACGGCGATGATGTTCTGATGGGTAATATATCCTCCTCTATCCCCGATGGTCATGATCTTATTTACGGTGAAGCCGGTAATGACAGCATGTTCGGTACACAAGGCGATGATACGATTTACGGGGGTATAGGACAGGATTCTCTGGTAGGAGACCAGGGCGATGATCTTCTGGATGGCGGCGATGGCAATGATCATTTCAGAGCGGATTCCGGTAATGATACTTTGTACGGAGGCGATGGTGATGACTATATGCGGGGCGGTTTTGGTAATGATACGCTAATCGGTGGTGCCGGTGATGATGAGATGCTGGGAGAACATGGTATCGATATGTTCATCTTTGATAATACGGGGCTAGGGAATGATACAGTCAGAGGGTTCCAGACTTCTCAGGAGCTTTTGAATTTCCACACCTCACTGGTTTCCGATGCCTCTAAAATCACCGTAACTGTTGTCGATAATACTCCATTCCCAACCGATACACTCCTGACTATTGACTCGTCTCAGGGAATCTACACGATGACATTATCTAATGTAGATGATTTTGACTTGGCACGGGATGTGATTTTCACCTCCTGATATACTACGATTATCTTTGTAGCTGTCCTCGCCCGGTTATCTTCGTGATAACCGGGCTTTTCTTATGGTGGCTGCTGCCTTAGGCATTGCGCTGGAACAGGATTCGGGATACATACACATTCATGGATAACGTATTGCTGAATCGCATTAACTCTCCTGACGATTTCAGGGACTTCACGCCAGAGCAACTGACACAGCTGGCGGATGAGGTGCGTGCAGAATTAATTGAAACAGTGTCGAAGACCGGCGGGCATCTGGGGGCCGGGCTTGGTGTTGTGGAGCTGACCATCGCGTTGCATCATGTTTTTAATACACCTGATGATCGGCTGATCTGGGATGTTGGGCATCAGGCGTACCCGCACAAAATGCTGACCGGACGACGCACGCAGATGCATACATTGCGTCAGACTGATGGTATCTCCGGTTTTCTGAAACGGGATGAAAGTTCGTATGACGCGTTTGGAGCCGGGCATAGTTCTACGTCCATATCCGCAGCACTTGGTATGGCGGTGGCGCGGGATGCGAAGGGAGAAGATCACGAGGTGATTGCCGTGATCGGCGATGGTGCCATGAGTGCCGGGATGGCGTATGAGGCCCTGAATAATGCCGGGGCTGAGAAGCGTCGTATGATTATTATTCTCAATGATAATGACATGTCGATTGGACCGGCAGTGGGGGCGATGAGCAATTACCTCTCGCGGCTGATCGGTTCGCGCTCGTACCGCAGCATGCGTGACATCAGTAAAGCCGTGGTAGAGAAATTTCCCGAGGGTGTGCAGAAGATGGCAAAACGTGCGGAAAGCTATGCGCGTGGGATGGCGACAGGTGGTACGCTATTCGAGGAGATGGGGGTCTATTATATTGGCCCGGTAGACGGGCATGACCTTGATCACCTGGTTCCGATACTACGTGCCGTGAGGGATAAGAAAGATTCCGGGCCGGTATTGATCCATGTGGCGACCCAAAAAGGTAAAGGATTTGCAGCGGCAGAAGCTGCTGAGGAGAAATACCACGGTGTAGGAAAATTCTGCGTGACCACCGGCACACAGCAGAAAAAATCCGGCGGTGCGCCTTCTTATACCTCCGTGTTTGCAAATGCTTTGATAGAGGAGGCGGAACGTGATGAGGCTGTGATGGCGATTACGGCAGCCATGCCTTCAGGTACAGGAATCGACAAATTTGCCAAGGCGTTTCCTGACCGTACGTTCGATGTAGGGATTGCAGAACAACATGCCGTCACGTTTGCAGCAGGACTGGCAGCTGATGGTATGAAGCCATTTGCAGCGATTTATTCCACATTTCTGCAACGCGCATATGATCAGATTGTGCATGATGTCAGTATTCAGAAGCTTCCAGTACGTTTTGCGATTGATCGCGCCGGGCTGGTAGGTGCAGACGGGCCTACCCATGCAGGGATGTTTGATGTGGCTTATCTGGCATGTCTGCCCCACATGGTGGTAATGGCTGCCGGTGATGAAGCTGAACTGGTGCACATGGTGGCAACCGCAGCGGCGTATAATGACGGGCCCATAGCTTTTCGCTATCCGCGAGGAGAAGGGCTTGGGGTAAGCCTGCCCGATGTTGGAGAGGTGCTGACACCTGGCCGTGGGCGTATTTTGCAGGAGGGAACAGATGTTGCGTTGCTCAGCTTTGGCGGGCGCCTTGGTGCATGTAAGGATGCTGCATCAGAGCTGGAGCAGGAGGGGATCAGCGTGACGATTGCAGATGCCCGCTTTGCCAAACCTCTGGATGAAGCAATGATTCTACGATTAATGCGTGAACATAAGCTGTTGCTGAGTGTTGAAGAAGGGACGATAGGTGGTTTTGCTTCACAGGTAAGTCAGCTGCTAATGCGCTCCGGCATTCTTGATGCTTCCGCAGGTGTACGACGTGCTGTTTTCCGTGCGTTGACATTGCCGGATATGTATCAGTCTCACGGGGTGCCGGAGGCGATGTATGAAAAAGCAGGGCTGGGGGCGGAACAGATTGCTCAGACCGCCCGCCAGCTCCTGAAGGGGGATGAAAAAGTAAAATCCCTTTTTGCCGCCAAGCCTTAAAATATCGTCGTATACACCAGCTTCCAGCGGACTGCGCCGTCCGATGCGGCATCAGAAAGACCGAATAGATAACCCAGCTCGTATGCAAACTCATGCCCCTCGCCTGCTATTGCTTCCATAAAGGGGATGTTGCCATAGGCCACCGGGCCCAGATGGTGTGACTGCTCATCAAAACTACCCATGTTGTCAATGGCACCAAAATTTGATTGGAGCTCAATGGCAGGCTTGAAGGCATGCATCCAGTTGTATCGAGTGTTGGCGCGGATCTCGAATTCTGTATCCTCGCCCTGCTGTCCCAGCTGGTGCTAACATTCAGATTCACACGCGTGCGGAAATGATCGGTATTATTTTCAGTTAGCAGTCTGAACTCAATGGAGTCTGCCGCGCCGGAGTCAACGGTGTGGTTGTAAATGCCGCGTGCGCCAAGATCCCACCAAAACTGACCGATATCCGTGAGTTGGCGGGTAAATTCTATCTCGATTTGCTCAAGATCAAATGCATCCCGGGACTCCCGTATAAATTCGCCTTCCAGCTCAAATGCCCATTTTTCGGCAAAGCCGTATCCGACCGCGAAGACGTGTTCCTGCTCGTTTTTGCTGGCTTTGTCCTTGTCATCGTGGTGCCATTCGCCCTGATATTCAAGTTCGAGTTCGCCTTCTGTGACGTTAGGGCCACTCACACTGCCAATAGCATATGCGTTACTCATTACAATAGTGCTTGCAAGCAGGCCAAAGGCCAGAGAACGATATTGCATGTTAGTTGGCATCCTTAGCGTGAGTGGGGTTTTATTGTTGTTTTGTATGATATGTCTATAGAGCGGTTGAGAATCATTTGCAACTAAAAAGAAGTGCTGCGCTCCGCATGGATATTTAATAATTATTCATCTTTATACGCCATAATAATCTCATAAGGAGAAATTGTGATGTATGAACTCGGCATGTATGAACAGACTACCTCAGAAGACTGGGAAACAAAAGGAGAGCATGTGATGCTTTCGGATGATGTGATTCAGCAACTGGCAGCACGGCAGGAGAGTGTCCGTTATGCCGCAGTAGAATCCGTTAGTCTCGCCTCCTTTGTAAGAGGCGTGCGCCAAATCTGAATTGACTGTGCAAATCTATATTTTGCGCTAAGATACGCGCATGCGCTATTCCAATACGATTGCCGTCAGGCGGAACGGCACGCTTTTTTTCAGAGGTACGTCTTACCCCTGCGCGGTAGGCAAGGGAGGCTTTGTTGCTGATGGCGAGGAGAAGTCAGAAGGGGATGGTAAAACGCCTTTAGGAACCTTCCCGCTGCGTGCCTGTTTCTATCGGGCGGATCGTGTTAGTCTTCCAAAACTGCCTATCCCAACCTATGAAATGACACCTGCCTTTGGCTGGTGCGATGATCCTGAGCATCCTGAATATAACAAACCTGTGGTGCTGCCGTTTGATGCCTCGCATGAGGAATTATGGCGCGAGGACCATACGTATGATGTTGTCGTGGTGCTGGGCTATAATGATGAGCCGGTAGTACCCGGTAAAGGAAGTGCCATTTTCTTTCACCTGGCGCGTCTGGGTGATGAAGGGTATCTGCCGACTGAAGGATGCGTGGCTGTATCGCTGGATGATATGCGTGAGATTTTGTCTGGTATTTCTCCGACATCGCAGATTAAGCTCGGTGCCTGAAAGCCTTGAACAGCAGATGATTCCTGCTATGTTCCCCTTTTTATTACATGATAAGGAGCTATTTGCCGATGGATCACGTTCGCACTCTCATTGATGAAGCCTGGGAAAACCGCAGCGAGATTAATCATACAACGCAGGGAGAGATCCGTGAAGAGGTGGGGGCGGTACTCAATGCACTTGATAACGGTACATTGCGGGTGGCCGAGAAGAAAGATGGTGAGTGGACTGTTAATCAGTGGGCCAAGAAAGCAGTGCTGTTGTCCTTCCGTCTGAATGAAATGCAGCGTTTTGAAGGTGCTCCGCATCGTCCGGGCGCTGCGGCAAGCTGGTATGACAAGGTGCCTTCTAAATTTGAAGGATGGGACGAATCACGCTTTAAAGAAGCTGCGTTCCGTGCCGTGCCGGGTGCTATTGTGCGCCATAGCGCCTATATTGGTCATGACGTGGTGTTGATGCCTTCATTTGTCAACCTTGGAGCTTACGTGGGTGCAGGCACGATGATCGACACCTGGTCAACCGTAGGCTCATGTGCCCAGATCGGTGAGCATTGCCATATTTCCGGTGGTGTCGGTATTGGCGGCGTGTTGGAACCATTGCAGGCCAATCCTGTTATTATTGAGGATAAATGCTTTATCGGGGCGCGTTCTGAAGTGGCGGAAGGTGTGATCGTGGAGGAAGGCAGTGTCATCTCGATGGGGGTCTTCCTCGGTGCATCCACCAAAATTATCGACCGTACGACGGGCGAAGTTTATATGGGGCGTGTGCCGTCCTACTCCGTCGTTATTCCCGGAACATTGCCGGGAAAACCGCTTCCGGACGGCTCTCCCGGACCCTCTCTGGCCTGTGCCGTGATCGTAAAACGTGTAGATGAAAAAACCAGATCCAAGACCGGTGTAAACGAGCTTTTGCGCAGCCATTGTTAACTTTGGTTAAAGTTTATTAAATTTTATTCGTCGTTTTGTATTTTATTTGGTAGAATACATATGTAGGTAGAGACACCCCAACTCTAATTCTTATATGTTACTGCTAACCTCTTGCATCAGGAAGGATGAGGTGGGAACGACGTCTTTTGATATAAATTTTACACCCGATGTCCTTGAGGAAATCAAGGCGGAAGAAGGGGTAGATGCCTACCATGCCGGTATCAATGCGTCGCACATTCGCAGTGTGTACCAGAATATTCCAGCAGAATTAAACCTTTTACTTCATAAGTTTGGCAACTACTTCACTATCATGCTGGCAGATGCGCTATGTGAAAATACATCGCTTGAGTCTGTGTGTCTGGAGATGAACCATATAGGTGACCGGGGTGCTAAGGCGCTCGCTTGGGCACTTTCCATGAATCATTCCATACTTAAGATTGACCTGAGTAATAATAACATTGGCTCTGAGGGTATTCGTGCACTGGCGCATGGGCCCATGCGCCAGAATCGTAGTATCGTGTCCTGGAATTTATCAGAGAATATGCGCCGACGTCCGCCCGAAAGCTTTCATGAGGTCAAGGCAGTATATCGCGAAGTAATTGCCTCTCTCAGAACATCTAAGTGCCTGCTCTATTATCAGGGGCCTTATGCCAACGAGCTGGAAGATACGATTAAAACCAACCGTGTGCGCGCAGAGATGTTAGCTGCCATGCTGGTGCAGAATCTCATTACGTTCAGTGCGGATCAGATATATGACCTGCAGGAGTCATATGGTGCAGTCATTTATACTCTGAAAGAATCCGGTTATAGCCGCGAACAAATCGTGGCAATGTTTAACCGCCAGAAGAAAGCGGCGGCGGAGTATCATTGCAGGATCACGATGCCCACCATTCCTGAGATACGAGAATCCGATGGGTTTCTGAAGCATGTATCTCATAATGTACCCTCCCGCGTATCTGAGGTGCCGCTGGAAACATCCCGTACGAATAAAAAGCGGGTTTCGTCCTGATACGCTGGACTTCCTGCGGGCGGACGTTAAGATGCGCGCATGGATACAGATCTACATGACATTGAAGGCCTTGCTATTGCATTGATGCGTGAGCGCAGCGTGACCCCTGATGCTGCCGGGTGCCTGAATATGCTGGAGCTATGGCTGAGTACGCTTGGTTTTAAAGTAATGCGGGAGATGATCGAGGGCGATGGCGGCCCACCGACAGAGAATCTTTATGCGCGTCTTGGAACAACTTCACCGAATGTGTGTTTTGCCGGGCATGTGGATGTGGTGCCCCCCGGTGATGAAGCGGCATGGAATATCCCTCCGTTTGAGCCGGAAGTACGTGATGGTTATCTCTATGGCCGTGGTGCAGAGGATATGAAAGGTGCCATAGCTGCCATGGTGGTAGCGGTAAAGCGATATACAGATGGCCGGGATGAAACGGGTGGTTCCATCAGCTTTCTGATTACAGCAGACGAAGAAGGCAATGGTATCAATGGCACCAGGAAAATGCTGGCGTTACTGAAGGAGCGCGATGAGGTTCCGGATTACTGCCTGGTGGGTGAGCCAACCAACCCGACCTATCTGGGTGAGATGGCCAAGCCGGGAAGACGGGGCAGTCTGGTCTGCGGACTGAAGGTGACGGGTAAGCAAGGGCATGTGGCATACCCCCACCTGGCTGATAATCCTATCCCGCGGATGGTGGCGATGCTACATGCACTCAAGACAACACGGCTGGATGAAGGGACGGAGTTTTTTGACCCGTCTAATCTTGAGGTCACAACAGTTGATGTGGGCAATCCATCCCATAACTCAATACCGGCAGAGGTGCATGCAGAATTTAATATTCGTTTCAATGACCGATGGGATGGTGCATCGATTCAGACATGGGTGAGAGAGGTATGTGAGCAGGTCGGTGGAGCCTATGAGCTGAGCATGCGTGTTTCGGGAGAGTCCTTCCTGACACCACCGGGGCCACTCAGTGAGGCGTTGGTGCGGGCGGTGGAAGTGGTCACGGGGCATACGCCTGTACTTTCCACGACCGGCGGTACGTCCGATGCACGGTTTATCAAGGATTACTGTCCGGTGATTGAATTTGGCACTACCGGTTTTACGCCCCATCAGGTCAATGAGCGGGTGGAGATGGCGGTGCTGGAACAGCTCAGCGCAGTGTATGAGCGGTTTTTAAATGAGATGCTCACCGCATAACATAAAAAAACCCCGCATCCATGGGAGGCGGGGTTTTTTGATATGTATCAAAAAGCCTACTTAAGCTCAGTAGCCACTTCGTTGAAGGTATTGGTCAAGCCTGTACCCACAGCTTGCATAGCTACAATAGCGGCAATCGCGATCAGAGCGGCGATCAGGCCATATTCAATCGCGGTTGCACCGGATTCATCTTTGAAAAAAGCTGTCAGTTTTTTCATGTGTACTCTCCTAAAAACTACGTGCCTTTATGGCACATGATTTACGCCTGTTCTCGACAGACAAACAACGCTGAGCTTTCCCAGCTACCTTAAAATATACCAAAAAAACGCAATGTCTGCAATGAAGTATTAATAGTTTCTGTTTTTAGGGAATAGGGCCGGGTGGTGTCACGAACCTGTCACAATTCTATGCTAGCATCGTAGTATGGAGCTCGAGAAAGACATCGTTATTCCCCCTAAAGATGAAGGTACGGAGAGTACCCGGTATCTTGGTGAGACGGCTTTTGGCACAGTTGAAAAAGTGTATGCCGTATGTACGGTTGTGAACGACAAAGTTACGGACCCTAAGAAGATAGAAAAAATATACAGTTACATTCAGGATATGTTTGGCCCTGAGGCGCTGGACTATGATACACCTGTGTCAACGGCAGCTCTGCAAAAAACTTCTGCCTCAATGCCTGATGCTGACCCCGCAGAAGCGTTGTGGGATACCTCTTCTAAAGATTCTTAATCACAGACTGATATTTAACGAATGGGAATGACCGCAGAGGGGCCTTGCTTTTTCATGCGGGAAATATTCTGTGAGATTTTCTGATAATAAAATGTCGAGCGTTCCTGTGCTTTCATCAGTGCATCGGGGGTCAGTGACCCTGCTATCATATCACGTGCCTGAGCTGCGCCATTCATCTGCTGCGCCGCCGCCAGATTAAACCAGATATAGGCCTCGATAAGGTTCTGCACGATGCCATCACCCTGAGCATACATCACGCCCAGGTTATATTGCGCGCGTGGATGCCCTTTACTGGCGGCCTGCGTAAACCAGTGATAGGATTGCTGGTTGGAATTAGCTGTACCCGCCCGATCCTGCGTATAAAACATGCCCATTTGATATTCTGCGTCCGGGTCACCTGCGTTTGCGCGCTGATACACTTCACCATACTGGATAGCAGGGGCATTCATCTGTACTGGCTGATACCCGCCTGCGCGTTGGACGGGAGCAGCCTGAACATAGCGCACTTCCTCAGAAGGAATGGCGGCGGAATAATCAACATGCGTTGTTGCATGGGTTTCTGTTGCAATAGGTTGTGCCGTTGTTTCCTGCTTTCTTTGCGGTGTTTTCTTTGCAGTGTGAGCAGGTTTTTTCTGGGTGGAGGGAACTTCGGGACTTTTGTCGCGTATGCTGGGGCTGCTGCCGCCATCATACAGCATGGCTTCAAACAGAATCTGGCGTTTCTGTTGCTCGATGCTATTTGCTGGCGCCGCTGCAGGGAGTAGCAGAATACACCCTGTAGCCATAAAAAAAGACAGTGACCTGTATGAAACCTGTTGCATGGCGATAGTGTAGCATTCCTGCGGATTTATGGCAATCGGTGGGACGGGGCGTCACGCAATTGTCATATAGTTTTGTTAGACTGAAAGTTCCCCCGTTAACAAGGTGAGTGTCAGGGATATGGACGCAGCAAAACAAGCACAACTTGAGCAGGCATGGCAAGGCCTGAGATCCGCCTATATGGAACAGGGTGAGCAGGGAGTTCAGAATATTGTTTTCCTAACGGTAGGTGGCGCTGAGAATGCCTCAGACGTGCATAAGAAAGCGTATGAGGAGATTTTAGAACTGGTATCAAACGACAGGAAAGATTTTGAAGTATTAGACGGCGCGTTACTCAAAACGCAGCATTTGTCGCACTTAACGATCATGGGAGAAGGCGGGCCTGCCGGTGCGATGCTGGGTCAGGTAACAGACCCTGAGG
>CAYMGS010000078.1:0-3763 GCA_964390025.1 uncultured Rickettsiales bacterium
GCTCGGTCTACTGACCTCGCTTCTTATGTAACCTGAGGGACTACGAGGGAGGCCTGTAGGCCGACCCAGCCCTGAGCTCGCCTCACTCGCCGCGCTAGCGCTGGCGCAGCGGGTGGGCTGCGCAGGAAGCGCAGACCGGAGGCAATATAATTTTACGCCGCTTTCCCTTCTTTGACCCCCAGCTTCTCCTGCAGATCGGTAGAGGAAGTGGTGTACTGGAAGCGCAGCTTGTCACCGGGGCGACAATAAGCAAAGGCCTTCTGCGCCATCAGCGCGGCTTCATGGAAACCCGATAAGATCAGCTTGAGTTTGCCGGGGTAATGGTTGATATCCCCAATGGCGAACACACCGTCTTCATTGGTTTCAAACTTCTCCGTATCCACGGGTATCAGGTTTTCATGCAGGTTCAGGCCGAAATTCGCTACCGGCCCCAGCTTCATGGTCAGCCCGAAGAACGGCAACAGACAGTCGCATTCAATCTGCGATTCCAGTTTCTCAGTATCTTTAAAGGTAATGGCTTCCAGCTGACCGTTTTCACCGTGCAAGCCTGAAACCTGTCCGATTTTCAGCTCCATTTTGCCCTCTGCCACCAGCCTGCGCATCTTCTCCACAGAATCCGGCGCGGCACGGAAATCGTCCCGGCGATGAATCAGGGTCAGCTCTTTGGCCAGTGGTTGCAGGTTCAGCGTCCAGTCCAGTGCGGAATCCCCGCCGCCGACAATCACTAAGCGCTTGCCTTCAAACTGGGCCATCTTACGCACCGCATAATGCACGGAGGTACCTTCATAGGCATCGATCCCTTTGATCGGGGGCTTCTTTGGTACAAAGCTGCCACCGCCTGCAGCAATCACCACCACCGGTGCCTGAATCACCGTACCCGCATCCGTGGTGATCTGCCACACGCCCTCATCGGTTTTGCGCAGAGATTCCACCATCTGCGAAAAATGAAACTCCGGGCCGAATGGCTCGATCTGTTCCATCAGCTTATCTGTCAGTCCCTGACCGGAAATCACCGGCCATGCAGGAATATCGTAAATGGGTTTTTCGGGGTACAGCTCGGCACACTGCCCGCCGGGCTTGTCCAGAATATCGACAAGATGCGCTTTCAGGCCCAGCAGTCCCAGCTCAAATACCGCAAACAGGCCCACCGGCCCGGCGCCCACAATAATTACATCCGTACTCAGCGGTGCGGTCTGATCCGTTGTCATACTCTCTTCGTCCTTTAAAACCCTTGTTTTCTCACCTGAGCAGCGCTTATGCCGTGCTACCGCCGCATTGTCAAGTGTGAATTATAATATATCACACATGGGTTGCGTTTTAATATAGCTGTTGCCGCCTCTTTCTCCATACGCTACACCTTGCGCCATGATAGATACGACCAGTCCCTATCTCCCCTATATCATTGCCTCGTATGGCATTGCGTTCGTGCTGCTGCCCGCGATGCTGATTATCCAGCGGCGGCAATGGCGCAAAGTGCAGGAGCAACTCACTTTACTAAGAGAAACCCATCATGAAACCTAAACATCAACGTCTGATTTTCATTCTGATTGGCCTGACGATGTTGGGCGGCGCCACGGCGCTGGCGCTGAACAATTTCAATGATAATATTGTCTTCTATTATGCGCCGAGCGATATGCGCGAGAACCCGCCTGCCGAAGGTGAGTTTATTCGTATCGGCGGGTATGTGGAGACCGGCAGCGTAGAGCACCCTGAAGAGGGAAAGGTCACCTTCCGTGTTACCGATTTTCAGGAAGCGGTTACCGTACATCACCATGGCCCCCTGCCTGCCCTGTTCCGTGAAGGTCAGGGCGTCGTCGCCGAAGGCCGGATGGAAGGGGCGGAGGATTTTAATGCCGAGCGTATCCTCGCTAAACATGACGAAAATTATATGCCGCCGGAGGTGAAACGCATTCTGGAAGAGGATGGACACTGGAAAGACCAGTATCCGTCCAATGATGATAGCGAGTAATCCGCATTGCTAGCTGAACTCGGGCATTTCCTTCTGATGCTGGCGCTGATGATCGCGCTGCTGCAATGGATATTTGCAGCCTCCAGCAGCGCTATTGCCCATCGCGCGCCATTACTGCAATTACTTACCACCGGGGCATCATTTCTTATCCTGATTACGGCTTTCGTACAATCCGACTTTTCGGTGATGAATGTTGCCATGAACTCGCATACGGAAAAACCCCTGATCTATAAAATCACCGGTGCGTGGGGCAATCATGAAGGCTCTATTCTGCTGTGGATATGCGTGCTGGCGCTATTTGGTTATGGCCTTTCACGTCAGCCTATGGACGCTTCTTTTGAACCGACACGCAGGCAGGCCATTGCCTTGCAGGGTGGCCTGCAGGTGGGCGTATTATTATTCCTGCTCCTGACCTCTAACCCGTTTGAGCGCGTCTATCCCGTACCGTTTGAAGGGAAAAGCCTGAACCCGTTATTGCAGGATATTGGCCTCGCGATGCATCCGCCGATGCTCTATCTCGGTTACGTTGGTTTTGCTATCGTGTTCTGCGTCAGTGTTGCCGCCTTACTCAAAGGCACCGTCAACCGTGAACTGGCCACCATGCTGCGTCCGTGGATACTGATTCCCTGGGCACTGCTCACCTTCGGGATTGGGCTGGGCGGCTGGTGGGCCTACCGTGAACTGGGCTGGGGTGGCTGGTGGTTCTGGGACCCGGTGGAAAATGCTTCGCTGCTACCGTGGCTTGCCGGTACCGCGCTGCTGCACTCCGTTATTGTGCTGGAGAAGCGTGGCGGGCTGGTGCTATGGGTCGTACTGCTCTCCATCCTCACCTTTTCCTTCTCGCTGATGGGTACATTCCTCGTGCGCTCCGGTCTGATTACATCCGTGCACAGCTTTGCCTCCGACCCCACACGCGGTGTGTTTATTCTGGCATATCTCGGGGTGGTAACAGGCAGTGCCTTGCTTGTGTTTGCCCGATACGCACCCCGGACAAACACACAGCCCTTTCAGCCTTTCACACGCGAAGGCGCGATTGTCGCCAACAACCTCATCCTGATTGCAGCAGCGGCTTCCATCCTGCTTGCCACCACCTATCCCATGATGCAGGAACTGACGGGCGCGCGCCCCCTCACCATTGGTGCCCCTTATTACAATAAAACGGTGTTGCCGATGCTGGCACCACTGATCTTTCTGGCCGGTATCGGGCCACTACTGGCATGGAACCACACGATCCGACCACGACTGCGCTGGCTAATCCTCGCAGCTTTTACAGGCGGCATCGTAGGCGCTCTGATACTTCCCGGCAGCCTCTGGGCCATCATCGGCACGGCTCTCAGTGCATGGCTGGCTGTCTCCACATTGCGTTACTGGAAGCGTCTGAACAACCCGAAGCCTCGCCAGTATGGTATGCTGGTCGCCCATACAGGTCTCGCGCTCTTTACACTGGCGGTCACCTTCTCCTCCCTGCTCAAGGAGGAGTATGAATGGCACCTGACACCCGGCGACAGTGTGGAAGCCGGTGCTTATATCCTGCAGCTGAAAACACTGGAAATGGCGGATGTTGACAATTACACCCGCCTGCGCGGTGTGGTAGAAGTGAGAGATACTTCCGGCAACACACGTATACTCCATCCCGAGTTGCGCCAGTATCATACCGGAGGTTCCCAAACCACCGAAGCGTCAGTCCATACCCATATCGGCGGTGATATCTATGCCGTACTGCGCAAGATTCAGGGTAACCCTGAAGATGCTCTTGCTGTCCCCGATGAAGGAATTATGCTGAATTTATTTGTC
>CAYMGS010000078.1:3773-9843 GCA_964390025.1 uncultured Rickettsiales bacterium
CAACCCCATGATGCCGCTGTTATGGTTTGCTATTGCAAGCATTGGGTTTGGCGGACTGCTGGCCCTGCTTCCCGGTTTACCAAAGAATAGGCGCGGCGATGGCTGAAATCAAATATGAACACCCGCTCAAACTTCCAAGCGGCTGGCACAGTACCCCTCCCAGTGCCCGTGTATTCAATACATCGTTCCCCCGCACCCTTAGTCTGGATGAGGCACTGCGTTTCCTGACCGAGGAAATTCATCATTATCCCTTCTCCGCAGCGGCCATTTATACAAATTTTCAGCATATTACCAATGACCGCTTACGCAAAAAAGTTGGCAATGACACCTCGGCCGCATCGGTCATGCTGAAATGTTTTGGGCGTGAGCATATGCTGGCCTGTGATCACTGGCAGATTCTGGAACATAATATCTATGCTCTGCATCTGGCATTGCGGGCCGTGCGCAATATGGAAGAATGGGCCATTGCCACCAAATCGTATGCATTGTCATTATTTTCCGGCAACATTACGGCACATGACACTATTTCCAAAGGCACAGAGGGTGATGCTTCAGGTCTGGACGCATGGATGCTGGATCTCGGCCTTGGCCCAACAGCCACGCTGGAAGATGCCAATGCCGTCTACCGACGCCGCGCCAGAGACCTGAATGAAGAAGAAGATGCAATGCTCAAGCTGAATCAGTCCATTGAAGAAGCGCGCAAGCACCTCCGGTAAACAGCCATGTGGCATACCATCCCCGCGGTTTTATTCTTTACCATCACCCTGATGTTCTTCTTTGCGCTGGAGGCCGGTGATCCCGCATCTGACACTGCTTCCACCCGCACCCATACCACCGACAAAACAGCTCCGGCACTGGACACAACATCCCTGTATGCGGACAAACCTGTACCCCCGCTGGCCATGGTACGGGGCACACCGGTACTCATTAATTTCTTTGCCTCATGGTGTACGCCCTGCTTAGCGGAACACCCCCTGATGCATACGCTTGGTAAACGTCATGATGTGATGATTTACGGTATCGGCTGGGGGGATGAAGCCGACAATATCCGTGACTTCCTGATACAGCACGGTAATCCCTACGACCATGTGGCTATGGATGAGGATGGTCGTACCGCCATTGCGTATGGCCTGACCGGTGTGCCTGAGAGCTACCTGCTGAGCCCGGATCACCGTATCGCCTACCATCTCAAGGGCCCGATAACCGAGGACCGCATGCAGGATGACATCATTCCCTTACTGGAAAGCTTCCATGACTAAGCGCTTTTTACCTACAATCATCGTGTGTCTGATGCTGCTCCCCATTACGGCACCGGCACAGGATACCGTACTGTCATCCGAGCAGGAGGAGCGTGCACAGGCGTTATTTGCCACCCTTCACTGCGTTGTGTGTGAAGGGCAGTCTCTTGCCGGATCAGATGCCAGAATCGCCCATAACTTAAGAGCGCTGGTCAGGCAGAAAATCCGTGACGGTGAATCGGATGAGGCGATAACCGCGTATCTGGTAGAGCGCTACGGAGAGGAAATTCTGATGGCACCGCCCGTCACAGCAAAGAATCTCCCTGTGTGGCTGGCGCCATTGATTATCATGATAATTGGTGCTATCGCAGCATGGCGCATCCTGTTCACTACTCAGCAACCCACTTCCTCCCGATGATGCTATATATACTGCTAGCCCTTACCGCGTTATTGATCAGTGCTGCGTTAGCCTGGCCTGTAGTCAGAGAACCGGAGCTGCCTGAGGCGCGTCGGAAACCAATGGTAGCTATTATGCTGCTGGCCATGGCCGGAGGCAGTGCAGGCCTTTACTATGCGCTCGGCGCCCCCGGCTGGATAGAACCGATCAATGAACAGCGCGCACATCACGCGCACATCCGGGAAAGGATTTTTACCCTGACGACACAGGCTGAGGCCGAACCGCAAGATGCCCATATATTGTTTGCATTGGGAGAAACATGGCTGCAGGCAGGCGAAGCGGAACGCGCTATTGACCCGCTGCGCAAAGCGGTGCTGATCTCCGGCGGACAGCCGGATGTAATCGCCACCTACGCTGCTGCACTGGTGATGGAGAATGATGGTATTGTTAATGAGCAGGCAGCCGACAGCATTGCCATGGCCCTCACGCTGAATCCGGCACAGCCACTCGCCCGCAGTCTGGAGAGCCTGTATCACCGCCAGCAAAGTGCGCATAACGTGCCGGAATAGTGCGACACAATATGAACAGAGATGATAAGATAGGTGGGGCGAGTGACCGGTTTCGAACCGGCGACCTCCAGTGCCACAAACTGGCGCTCTAACCAACTGAGCTACACCCGCCACAACAGAAGGATAGGCATCCTTAACGGCAAGTGAGACGCAGGTCAAGCCCGACCTACACTCTGCAGCATATAAGCCCCACTATGCCTGCACAAAAATTAAGCAGACCGATGATTTGCTGGGCGATTTGTCCTGTTTTTTCAGCCTTTCAGGCCGCTCCTCTAACAGGCATAAAATATTATATATCAAATAGCTAATATTCCCCTTGACGAGATGGCACGCATCCTGCTCAAGTAAGGCGCATTTTTATGATTAACCAACGATGAAGTGAGATCTATGAAAAAGATTGAAGCGATTATCAAGCCGTTCAAACTGGACGAGGTGAAAGAAGCACTCCAGGAAATCGGCCTGCAGGGTATTACGGTTACAGAAGCACGTGGTTTTGGCCGTCAGAAAGGGCATACGGAGCTGTATCGCGGCGCAGAATATGTGGTAGACTTCCTGCCGAAAGTGAAAATGGAGCTGATCGTACAGGACAACCTGGTCGACAGCACTGTTGAAGCCATTATCAATGCGGCAAAAACCGGACGGATCGGGGATGGTAAGATCTTTGTCAGCCCGATTGAGGATGCTATCCGTATCCGCACAGGTGAGCGCGGCGACAGCGCCATTTAACATCCGTATTTATCAGGGTTCAGCGCTCAGAGTACAGTGGGCGCTGAACCTTCTGCGACTCCCATCCTGTACTCTAATAACAAACGAAAGGTAGTGTATATGTCTGTTAAGAAGGTGTTTGAGCTGATCAAACAGCATGATATTGAATTTGTGGATTTCCGCTTTACCGACCCGCGCGGTAAGTGGCAACATACGTGTTACTTCATCGACTCCGTTGACGAAGAGACCTTTGAGGAAGGCATCATGTTCGATGGTTCTTCCATCGCCGGGTGGAAAGCGATCAATGAATCCGACATGATTCTGATGCCGGATACGGAAACGGCGTTTGTCGATCCGTTTGCGGCGCACCCGACTCTGATCGTAAGCTGCGATATTCTGGAGCCTTCCAGCGGCCAGCAATATGAGCGTGATCCACGTTCTGCCGCCAAGCGTGCTGAGGAATACCTGAAATATACCGGTATTGGTGACACAGCGTTCTTCGGCCCGGAGCTTGAATTCTTCGTGTTTGACGATGTGCGCTTTGATGTGGGCATGAATTCCGCGTTCTATCACGTGGACTCACTGGAATCACCCACCAATTCCGGCACGTTCTATGAAACCGGTAACCTCGGTCACCGCCCGGCGGTGAAAGGTGGTTACTTCCCGGTTCCGCCGGTAGATTCGTTCGCCGATATGCGTGCCGAGATGATCAAGGCGCTGAAAGACGTGGGCATTAAGCCGTATGTAAACCACCATGAAGTGGCACCTGCCCAGCATGAAATGGGGATTGATTTCTCTACGCTGGTAGGCAGCGCCGATAATGTACAGAAGTACAAATACGTGGTGCATCAGGTCGCCGCTTCCTACGGTAAATCGGCGACCTTCATGCCGAAGCCGGTCAACGGCGATAACGGCTCGGGCATGCATACGCACCAGTCCATCTGGAAGGACAATAAGCCGCTCTTTGCCGGTAACGGGTATGCCGATCTCTCCGACACCTGCCTGTACTATATCGGTGGTATCATCAAGCATGCACAGGCGATCAACGCGTTTTCAAACGGCTCGACCAACAGCTACAAGCGCCTGATTCCCGGCTTTGAAGCTCCGGTTCTGCTGGCTTATTCTGCCCGCAACCGTTCCGCTTCCATCCGGATTCCGCACGTGAACAGCCCGAAGGCGAAGCGTATTGAGTCGCGTTTCCCGGATTCTTCCGGTAACCCGTACCTGACCTTCACCGCCCTGCTGATGGCCGGTCTGGACGGTATCGAGAACAAGATTCATCCGGGTGAAGCGATGGATAAGAACCTGTACGATCTGCCGCCAGAAGAGCTGCAGGACGTGCCCACGGTAGCAGGCTCCCTGCGTCAGGCGCTGGAAGCGCTTGATAAAGACCGTGAGTTCCTCAAGAAAGGCGATGTACTGAGCGATGCACTCATCGACGGTTACATCGAGCTGAAGATGGAAGAGGTGCATGAGTTTGAACATACGCCGCACCCGTCGGAATTCAAAATGTACTACAGCGTGTAACAGACAACTACACTACGCCCACTTGGGGGAGTCTCTTCGGAGCTCCCCCTTTTTTTATGCCCCTGCCCGGCACATACTGTGCCTGCGCAATGGGCGGAGCTCAGGGCTGGCGCGGCCTGCTTGCCGCGCTTCTTGTTTTCAAAAACATCGGTGAAATTCATAATGGCTATCCCAAAAGATTTATTCTCAAAGCAGTACGCGGAGCAGAAGGTAAGGCTACGGAGCGTACAAAAGGGTACGTGAGTACGCCGAGCCGCCATGCGACAAAATAATGCAAAGAGAATAAAGGTTTTAGCCCTGTTCCATGCCGTAGCCAGCGTGGTACAGCATGGAGGCAATTTTCTCCTGACGCTGCTTCAGCTCATCGAGATGGGTTTTCTGCATGATACGATCAAGGGAAATATCGATGAAATCGATGAAATGGGAGACCACCACTTCCACCTGCCGCTTAATCCGCTCGACAATCGGGTCGGCAATGTTCAGCAGTGCCCTGGATGCTTTGCGCCCGGTGGAGGCGGTTTTCTTTTTATAATCATCAATGGCCACATAGATACGGCGCAGCGCGGACTCCACACGCCCTTTACGGCTGGCGTTGGTCTTCTTGTCCCGCCCAGCCACGGTCAGAAATTCTTCGGTGAGCATATCCGCAGAGTCTCCCACCGCCTCGATCAGCGGCTCCACCAGCGCCAGCTGGGCCTCCTGATCCTGCACAAACTCACTCTCGACTGTCTCCACCAGCTCTTCGGCCAGATTATACAGTTCGGTGATATCATGATATTTCAGTTCAAGTTCTGCATCCGATGACATGATTGTTTCTCTCATGATGATGGTTTATGTAGTGCCGAGTTGTGAATCATTTTGCTGTGCTGCCTGCCGCGCCACTTCTACAGCGCTGGCAAAGCGAGGATTGCCTGAAGTTACCTGCCTGCCGCCATCCTGACCCGGCGCATCCATTTCCGGTGCCACACCACGACGGCCCTGTACGTAATTCACCCAGCCGCCTTCCGGCGCCTGCATGCCATACGGCGGGGTATTATCCTGTGCCATTTCACGCGGCGTATCGGGCGGCGCGGAGGCCAGATTCTGTCCACCAGTGTAGCCAACTCCTGCCGTGGCAGAATGGGTGCGGGTATTTTTGTCAATTCCGTCCAGAAGACTACCCACTGCTTCACCAGCATTAGTGGCAAGAAATTTTTGATTTACAAGCAAAGAAGCAATATCCCCTACACCAAGAAGCACACCATTGGCAAACACAACACCGGCTTCTACCGCGCCTTCGACAAGCAGTTTAGCTCCCTTACCAGCATTTCCATGAACAAAAGCATCAGCTGCTTTCATGCCGTCACCCACAGCAACCATTCCTGCCGCTATCGGCGATGTACCAAATAAACCAAAAGCTGTCAGACCACTAGCCTTACCAAGCGTCGCAATCTTATCACCAATCTTTGCGGCGGCATGTTCCGGAGCTATGCTGTTATCTTCATTATAGGCGTCTGCCATGGTCTTTCCTTGGTATACTTTCCCAGTATTTCTGTCTCAGTATACCCGAGTTAGCCCTGCGATTGCATGACAATTCGATGACATTTCAGGGTTTTATGTGAATGTCTCCCCGCCTCGCCTCCTGCTCGGCAGAT
>CAYMGS010000079.1:0-2982 GCA_964390025.1 uncultured Rickettsiales bacterium
CCGCCCCCTGCGGACTGGGACGGCGTGTTCGTGGCGACCAGCAAATAAAACAACACCCCGCCTGAGCGCTCAGACGGGGTGTTAAAGACTTCGTGTATTACGGTAAGCGGTCGCCCTGGAAGACCCCGCCGCCTATCTTGGTGCCCTGTTCAAAGTCATATGCACCAATGAGCTCTTCTGCTTTCGGCCCGAAGAGCGCACCATTAATGTCGCCTGTTGCTCCACCCGTTGTTATCGGAGCGCTGAACGTACCATCTGTGGTAATAGGTTGCGGTGTGTTCATGCCAAAATCCGTACCTGTAATACCCGAAATATTGACGCTATCCACTTCACGGTTCAGTAAATCAAGATACGCATCAAAGCTTCCCACCTTGTTTGCCAATGTACCACTTGTCGTGTCATAGACATTGGCATATGCAGGACCCTCATAAAATACGGTCTCAGCATTTGCTTCACTCAGATAAGCATTTAACTCATTTACATCAACGCCATCGTTATTTACGTCAGCAGCCGAATCAAGTGTATTTAAGTTGGTTTGCTTATCAACCTGGCCCGCCACATACGGCATCATCTCCACTACATAGTTGTCGCCACCACCTTCCTGGAACGTGCTGGCCCACACGCCCCAATGCGTGTATTTGCAATCCGTACATTTTTCAGCACCGCTGAGACCGCTGGCATCCGTTCCGGTGGTAATAAATCCGTCCTGATTACCTACTGTGAGCCCACCACCTGCAGCGGATGTTTGCCCGGCAGCATAGCGGTTATTCATAATATACGCGCTCTGACCGGCGCCACCAAAGGTGCCCTGCAGATCCGGGGCCATCCCATTAACCGTTTCCTTATCCACACTGATACCTGCCGTCACATGGCCACTACCATTAGGATTGATATGCACTTTATTCATATCAGCACCACTGCTGTAGACACTGACCACAGGAGCAGCTGTTACATCATGCTTTACGACCCCTGCCGCAAACCCTTTCATTGTGCCCGTGGCCCGTTGGGCGTTAAAATCTGCTTGTGTAACCCCAGCAGTGCTGGCCGGGTCCGCCTCTAAGATAGCCGCCTGCGTGGAAAAGTCGCGGTGATCCAGTGTGATGCTGGCCCCGCCACCTGAGATACTAGCGGCACTGGCGGTATTCGCTGAATTAGAGAGCTGAATCACAAAATACTGAGCATCCTGCACATAAGTAACTTCATGCTCACCATTGAGGTCTGCTGCTGTAAAATTATCAAACCCGGCAACATTTTGCAGTTTTATCGTATCACCCACTTCAACTTTATGATTGTTCAGCAGAATTTTTATCTCATCGGTAGCCGCTGCATAAGTAGAAAGCGCATTGGCATTGAGTGACATATTCCGCCCCGCATCCGCATGGAACACCAGACCTTCAATCTGACCACCCTGATTAGCATAAATTTGATCGCCTACCCGGAACTGACCGTTTTCATGACCGGTCGTATCATTACCCGCAGCCCCACTAAGATTATTTGCATCATTTTCACCGACAAAGATTTTCACTTTTCCGTTAAAGTTATGACCGGCATCGGGCGTGACATCGCCAAACGCCACCATGGCTTCGGCCTCAGACGCATTATTTTTGAAGTCCAGCTGTTGAGTTAAGAAGACTTTTTTACCCCAGTCCACCATCAGGCCCGGGCCATCACGAAGATTGGGCGCACCGGCACTGAATCCATTGGTTATAATTCCGGGTGATGCATTATCCGGTAGTTTGTAATCAAACCCACCCCACTCATCACCTGTTCTATAGCGGTGATGATCCGGCATGAAACCGTAGAAGCTGACCCCGTCATAGCCGCCCACATTGGCGGAGTTACTCACCGCACCGGCCACGTTGGGCACCTGATACCCCTGCACAATGGTCATATGCTCACCGGCAGCAGATATATCCTTAAGAAAATAATATTCCATTGCCTCCCCAGGGGATACAAAGACATGACCGGTATAGGTTGTAGAATTTGTTCCGTCAGTCAGAGTGACTCCTATACCATCTGTCAGCCCGGGGCCATGCGTACCACTGCTCAAATTTGCTTCAGTACCATCCACTCCATCAAAACCTATAAATACAGGTGTACCTTCCTGCTCCGTTTCTGTGAAGGCAGTCATTCCATCACTGTCGGTGGCAACATGACCATGCTCATATATCTCTTGATCGTAATCAAAATGGCGGTAGACGCCTGACATAGTCGGTGTCGTTGCCGTACCGCCGCCGGAGGAGCCGCCTGTAACCGTATCAGTCACCGGATCCGGCTCCGGGTCGTTGATAACCACATCCTCGCCCGGCGGAGGCGGAGGTGGTGTATTCCCCGCATCTCCTTCACCCGGAGGGGGTAGCGTATTGCCCGTATTGTCGTTACCCGGTGCACCCGGAATCTCGTTCACATTCGCCAGAATTTGTTCATCTCCGGTCTCGGCTGCCCGGCGCACATCCTCCTGCCCGGTATCCTGTGCCGTATTCCCGGCAATATCATTTCCATTCTCAAAGAAGGTAATCGGCGCGCCGACCGGATTACCGCTTTCATCGGCCAGCTGAATTGTCACGCCACCCGTGTTGCCTGCACCGCCTGAGGTGCCGCCTGCCGTGTTGCCGGAAGGCGTGCCTCCGGAAGATTGCTGGTTCTGCGTACCGCCGGATGTGTTACCACCGGTATTACCTGAAGGTGTGCCACCCCCTGTATTATTGGACGATTGACCGCCTCCGGTATTGGTAACGGGTGCATTATTCTGCCTGTTGCCCCCCACCGGGCCAAAATTACCGGCACGCTGCTGCACCAGAGACGGCGGCATGGGCAGCGGAATATCGTTCGGCGTTTCCATCATCAGACCGGAACCAAACTGCGTGGTGGTCGTAGTGTCACCGTTCTGGTTGGTCATCGTCATTTCTTCGCCGTACTGGAAGACGGAGTCCGTTGAGCCGTTCGGCCCCACAGTCGTATCGTTAATACCACCGCGAATCC
>CAYMGS010000079.1:2992-9695 GCA_964390025.1 uncultured Rickettsiales bacterium
CCCGATGGTGGCCACCGGGGTTTTAATCGTCACCGGCTTTTTCTTACTCAGCGCACCACCCACAAAGCGGAACGCGCCTTTCACGCTAGAAACAGCCATGGTGCCGTCTTGTTTTGCGGGGTCAAACACGTAGGTATCCAGCGTCAGGTCTGTATTGGCATTCAATGTCAGGGTTGAGCGATCCAGGAAAATCAGCTGTGCTTTGCTCCCCGGGCCGCTAACCACGCGGTCATTGAGGTAGATGTCACCGCCCACCTTAAGTGCACGGGTTTCCCCTTCTTCGCTGGTGGCCATTACTGACTCACCGGCTGCACCGACCACGCCGATTTTTTCCAGTGCCGCTGCCAGCTCCGGCGACATTGCCGCCAGTACCGTCGTTACACCTAACATTGTATTGCGAATCGAAACCATGACCCCTACTCCCTGTTACATCTTAGCCAGATATTCATTGGCACGCTTAATTTGCTCGGGCGTCGCCGTACCGCTATTGGCCACTTCGCCCAGATATTCTTTTGCTATATTGTGTGAATTCAGCAGAAAATAGAGCACGCCTAACTCCAGCTTTACATCGTTTTGCTCCGGATCATTCATCAGAAGCCGCTCCAGTGGCGGTATGGCAGCCTCATAGTCACCAAGCTCTACCGCCAGCTCCGCGTAACGCGTGGTTAAATCCACGTTTGCCGGGTCTTTCAGCATCTGATTGAACGCCTGATGGAACTGCTGCTCCAGTGCGGCCTTATCTGTGGCATACGCATGGCTGTGTGCGCCGAAGAAGATGCCTGTTCCAATCAGGATCATCAGCGTAAGGATTGCCTTCCTTAAATACTTCGTGTTACACATGGATTTAAGACCCTTTACGTAATATTTTGCATGTCACCAAAATCTGCCTATAAGATTCATTGAGCATTAACTATAACCGCACAGGTTTAAGAATAAGTTAATTGTTAAGATGACTTCGCTAAAATAATTAATGGACACCCATATGGATATCATGCCCAACAAGAAAATCGCCGCCAGAGAGATCGTCTTCCGTGAGGGAGATGCGCCGGACGGTGTGTATTATATTTGCGAAGGCCGCGCGGAAGTGTCGCGCAAAGTAAGTGGACAGGACATGGTGATTGCCGAGCTGGAACCCGGCGATGTATTTGGCGAACTGGCCATGGTGGATGACCGCCCGCGCGCTGCCACCATCATTGCCATGGATGAATTATGGGTACATCACTTCAACCCTGCCACGTTCTCACGTAAGCTCGAACAGATGGATAAGCTGCTGTACGGAGTAGTGATTTCACTGGTTCTGAACATCCGCAATATGAATTCACATATTGATGAGCTGGAAGATTACAGCCGGTACCTGCGTCAGGTGATTAAAGAGCACGGCATCAATCTTGAAGAATCAGAGTAAGCCCTTCCGAAGCCGCGCATGAGCCGGGACGCATCTGCTCAAGAAGCACCTGCCGCTCCTGCAGTTTTTCATCTGTCATGCCGGGGTCATGGTGAAACAGCACAACCTTTCCCACCTGCGCCGCTTCTCCCAGCCGCACCGCATGTTGCCACGTGGAATGCCCCCACCCGATAAACCGCTCAAAATCCTTATCATCAAACGTGCTGTCATAGATCAGTACATCCGTGCCGTTAAGAAAGTCACACAGGCTATCGTTAAGCTGTGTATCGTGATGTTCTACATCCGTGACATAGCAGACCGAGTGCTCCTGATAATACACGCGATAAGCCGTTGCCCGATCCGGATGATTCAGTGCAAATGTTTCGATACGGATTCCGGCCTGCGCCAAATGATCTGCCTGCAGCGTTTCACCAGCCTCAAAATCATGAAAACTGAGGTTGGATTTTAAATCATCCAGCGTCAGCGGAAAAAGAGGCGGATGCATCAGCCGGGCCATCACTTCGCGCAGCGTATAATTCGGCTTAAGATGCCCCGCCCACACACGCACCGTGTAGTTTGGATTATAGGCACCGCTGAAGAACGGGAACCCAATGATATGGTCAATATGCGTATGACTCAGCAGTATATCAACCTCTGATGTCTCAAGGGCCTCCCCCAGCGGATATAGCCCGGTTCCGGCATCGAAAATCAACACTCTGTCGCCACATTTGACCTCCACACATGAGGTATGGCCGCCATAACGTACTGTATGCGCTCCGGGTGTCGGCACCGTGCCGCGCACCCCCCAGAATGTGACCGTAAATGCCATGTTCGCTGCTATAACCCTTTTTGTATCAAGGCTATCAACTTCGCAGTAAAAGATTGAAGAATAATTAAGCCTGCTTGTATTCACCGGGGCAAAGGATTATGCTGCCCCGCATGATATCGCTTGAGCAACTGATGCAGGCTGCCCAGAAAGGTGATAAAGCGAGCTACCGACAGGTGCTGGAGGAATCCGCCAGACTGGCCAGAGCCTTCATATCCCGCCGTATCAGCAAGCAGGAAGATACGGAAGACATTGTGCAGGAGGTGCTGAGCGCCATCCATAAAGCGCGTCATACTTACCGTCCCAACCGCCCCTATAAGCCCTGGCTGTTTGCTCTGGCCAACTACAAACTCAATGATTATCTGCGTCAGGTGTATCGCCGCCGCGAACGCGAAGAGCTGACCGATACCATTCCGGACACGATTGCCGATGAGAGTGTAACTTTTGCTGATCGTACCAACGAACAACTGGATGAGGCGCTTTCTGAACTGAATGATCGTCAGCGCGCGATACTGGTAAAAACAAAGATAGAGGGGCACAGTAACCGTGAGGTGGCCGATGCATTGGGGATGAGCGAATCAGCCGTGAAGGTCACGGTGCATCGGGCCATGAAGCAACTACAGAAAAAATTTGCCAACGAATAATGGAAACAGATAAACTTATCAAAGACTTATCGGAAGAAACTCATGTGGTAACATGTTGCCGCTGCCCGTTTCAGTCCAGCCTGCTGGGGCTGGCGGCGATAGGCATTTTTCTGTATATAATTTATTATTTTGTTGGATTTAGAGAAGATATTACATTAACTTCTATATATAAGCCATTGCTATGGCAGATTATTTTTGTTTCTGCCACGATCATCACTGCTGTGATTGCCCTGAGCTTTCAGTCTTTCCCTGATTTGTCCGAGTACAAACTCATACGCTACCTGCCCCTGCTGCCGCTTAGCGGATTTGCCGGAGTCTTTATCCTGCAATATCTTATCACACCGCCTGATTTGCCGGTCAGCGGCCATGGTATGCAGTGCGCGATGGAGATGTGTATTATGTCACTGGTGCCCGTGGTGGTACTGTATGCCATCCTTGCGCGCGGTATTTTTCTGCATGCCCGCACCGCTTCATGGCTGATTGCGCTGGCCTCCGGCATGACCGGCTATCTTGCCCTGAGACTTGCCGAGCATACGGATAATGTGCAGCACCTGTTCCTGTGGCACATCCTGCCGCTGATCGGACTGGTGAGCCTGCTCTCCTGGCTGCATCACCGCTGGCTGAAGAATCGCCGGGCACTGTAACAAAGCCTTAACAAACATATGTTAACATTTGTTTTCAAATAAATGCGCATGGAGAATCAAAATGGGCGATGCACCAGATAATGAATTCGTTCAAAAGTATAATAACATTCAGGCTATGGATAAAGATGGAGACCGTGTTTATTCCTCAGCTGAGCAGAGAGAAATTATTGGTGGCTCTCTATTATCAACGAATGATCCGGCAATGTTAAAGCAGGCGCAGCAAATTCACAGTGCTTGCAATGTAGATGCTGATCATGAGCTTAGTAATATTGCAGATCAGTTTTTGCAAAGGGAAGCTGGTAATATATCAGGTCAGGTAAGAGCAAATTTACGGAATGATACGATTGCCCAAATGGTTTTTGATGAGGTCGAAACCATTTCAGCGCCAGACCTTTGTAAAGCCGTTGGCACAGAAAACAAAGGCCCGCAGCGCTAATCGTTAGCGCAACTCCGCACCGCATTTGGTCTGGGCGGCGGTGATGATGGCATCACTCACCCGTTTCAGGTCTTCTTCACTCAGGGTACGGTTGTCTGCCTGCAGCGTCACGGAAACCGCCAGCGATTTCTTGCCCTCCGGCACACCCTTCCCGGCATACACATCAAACAGCGTGACATCACGCAGCAACTGCTTTTCCGCACCGCGCACCGCGCCAAGCAGGGCCTCAGCCTCTACCGACGCATCGATCACAAAGGCAAAATCCCGTTTGCTTTCCTGAAAGTCCGAGAGCCTTAACGCTTTGCGGGTGGCTTTCTGGCGCGCTTTGGGTACGGCATCCAGATTCAGCTCAAAAGCCAGCACCTCCTGCTCGATATCGAGCACCCGTAATACGGCGGGGTGTAGTGCGCCGAATTGCCCCAGCACCTGTTTCCCCAGCTTCACCTGCCCGGACTTACCCGGGTGATACCACGGCGCAGCCCCGGCACTGACTTGCGCCTTACCGGAAAAGCCGGTAGCGGCCAGCGCTGCTTCCAGATCGGCCTTGATATCATAGACATCCCAGCTATGGGGCTTAGCGGACCAGTGCTGCGCCCCCGTTCCAACGCGCACGCAGGCGGCGTGGAGTGGCTGGCTGTTAGCATCCATACCGTCAAACACCACACCCACCTCACAGAGCGCGATCTGCTCGATACCGCGGTCATCATTGCGTCTGAGCGCGCCGAGCAAACCGGCCAGCAGTCTGGGACGCATTGTATCCAGATCGGTACTGATGGGGTTGATGATTGGGATCAGCGCATCGGCATCGTCGGTAAACAGCTCTGCCTCAGCGCGGGCATTAAAGGCAAAGTGATAACATTCCTGAAGTCCCCGCACCGCCAGTGCGCGTTTGACGGCCAGCGCGCGATCATATTCGCCGGAGCCATGCGCCGCTCCCCTGCCCTCGGGTAACGGCACTTCCGGAATAGCATCGTAACTGCGCAGGCGGAGTATTTCTTCGACAAGGTCTGCCCTGCCCTCTATATCCGGGCGAAAACCCGGTGTGGTGACTTGCCAGGCATCGCCTTGCATTTCAATCGTGCATCCCAGCGCTTCCAGCGCATCTGATGCCTCTTCATCGCTGACGGTAATGCCGCCCAGCTCTGCCACGTAATGTGGATCAAAGGCAATGCTACGCGTGAGATCCGGTGCGCTGCCTGCAATTTCCAGCTCACTGGCCTCTCCGCCACACAGCGAGATAATCATCCGTGTCGCCAGCTCCGCGCCAGGAATCACAAACTCCGGGTCTACCGTGCGCTCAAAACGGTAGCGCGCGTCGGAGTCCACACTCAGCGCCCGCCCGGTGCGGGCAATCGCCACCGGTTCAAACCATGCGGCTTCCAGAAACACATTCTTCGTCGCCTCCGTGACACCGCTCGGCACCCCACCAACGACACCGCCCAGCCCCAGCGCTTCCTGTTCATCAGCAATGACACACAGACCGGCAGGCAGCGTGTAGGATTTATCATTCAGCCCTTCAATCGCTTCTCCGTCCACGGAGTCCCGCACGATAATATCGCCATGCAGCTTATCGGCATCATAGACATGCAACGGACGGCCATATGCCATGGTCATGTAATTCGTAATGTCTACCAGCGCCGAGATCGGGCGCAGTCCTACCGATTCCAGCCTGCGTTTCAGCCATGTGGGACTTTCTTCATTTTTGACGCCTTTAATCAGGCGACCTACAAACATTTTGCAGTCATCGGTTTTCAGCTGAATCTTGCGCCCTGCTGGCCCCGTACCTGCTACCGGCTCAATATTATCGACTTTCAGGCGACCAAGCCCGGCTGCTGCCAGATCGCGGGCAATCCCGTAGACGCCCAGACAATCACCCCGGTTGGGAGTGATCGCAATATCGAACAGCACATCATCCAGCCCTAAATCCTTGACGATGGAATCGCCCACCGTGGCCTCCTCAGGCAGCTCGATAATCCCGGCACTGTCTTCTCCCAGCCCCAGCTCATCGGCGGAACACAGCATACCGGAGCTTTCCACTCCGCGGATTTGAGCCTTTTTAATGGTGAAGCCATCCCGCGGGATGGTCACACCAATATCCGCCAGCGCAACCTTAATGCCCGCCCGTGCATTCGGTGCACCACACACAATCTGCCGTTCACCGTCATGCGTACGCACGGTGCAAACCTGAAGTTTATCCGCATCCGGATGCTTCTCTGCGGCCAGAATCTCCGCCACGGTAAAAGATTTCAGTGCCTCGCCCCGGTTTTCTACGGACTCCACTTCAAGCCCAATGGCAGTCAATGTCTCAGATATTTCTTCCACAGATGCCGTGGTGTCTAAAAATTCTTTGAGCCATGAGAGAGTGAATTTCATCGCGCCACTCCAAAGCCGTAATAGTTCAGCCAGCGTATATCGGACTCAAAGAAGGTACGCAGATCGGGGATATTGTATTTCAGCATGGCCAGTCGCTCGACGCCCATACCAAAGGCAAATCCCTGCCATTCATCCGGGTTTATATCGCAGTTCTTCAGCACATTCGGATGCACCATGCCGCAGCCCATAATCTCGAGCCAGTCATCGCCTTCACCAATCGTGATCGAATCACGGGAGCGTTTACAGCCAATATCCACCTCGGCAGACGGTTCCGTGAAGGGGAAGAAGCTGGGGCGGAAACGTACTTTCAGGTCATCCACGCCGAAAAATTCCCGCAGGAATTTGCTGACGCAACCTTTCAGGTGGCCCATATGGATGTCTTTATCAATCAACAGC
>CAYMGS010000080.1:0-9599 GCA_964390025.1 uncultured Rickettsiales bacterium
GCGAGAGACGCCCATCTCATGCCCTGCTGCGTGCAAAAACGTGTTGGCCATAGCCCCGCCGATAAACAGCTTGTCTACCTTTTCCACCAGATTTTCAAGCAGCGCCAGCTTGCTAGAGACTTTAGAGCCCCCAACGATTGCCATCAATGGTCGCTCGGGTGCTTCAAGAAAAGCTTCCAGCACTCTCAGCTCTTCTTCCAGCGCAAGGCCGGCATAGGATGGCAGGTGACGAGGTATGCCACAAATCGAGGCATGTGCACGGTGTGAACAGGAAAACGCTTCGTTGACGTACACATCACCTAACTCTGCTAATTGGCGGGAAAAAGCCGCATCACAGGTTTCTTCCTGCCAGTGGAAGCGCAGGTTTTCCAGCAGAATAATATGACCGAACGGGGTATTCTCTACCGCTTCTCTGGCCGTCTGCCCAACACAGTCCACGCCAAAATTCACCGTGACACCATGTAAATGTTCCTGAAGTATATCCACCATTGGAGACAGGGACATACTTGGCTCATAATGTCCTTTGGGCCGGTCAAAATGGGATAGCACCACAACCCGCGCCCCTACGTCCGCAAGTTTCCGTAAGGTAGGAATGATACGGCGAATACGCATATCATCCGTGACCCTGCCCTTGCTCATCGGAAGATTGAGATCCACACGCACCAGGGCGGTCTTTCCCTGAAGATCAGATGCGTCCCCCAATGTGGTGCGCGACAGCATGAAATAGCTCCTTAAGCCCCCCGTTAATTCGCTGAATAGCACGGTTTTCTGCCATTTGTCCAGTAGTGCTTGCGTCTTCTGAAAATGGGTATAAAAAAAAGGTGTCACGTCATCATATTGTCACAAACACGTGATAGTCAGACAGACAATAACAAAGGTGGTCTATATGCATTTACGAACCCCCTCCGCTTATCTGGCGGAAGGTCATAAAACCTTTTTGTTTTCGCATACGATGCCGGATGGTAGCGCAGGCTACGTCTATCTGATGTGCTCCGGCCCCAGGGAAATGGCGATGAAAGCATCGATGCAACGTGGTGAAATCCCCGATTATGCCACCGTCATTGCCTGTGGCCGCGGTCAGCCGGATGAACGCATGCGCTTCAATATGGAACGGTATTATGGCCATATACACGAACTGCTGGAAGCGGCTTGAGAAACAGCCAATGTAACACCCTCATGTCTTTATATTACAGATTTTTATCAAGAAAAGAGAACGCAAATACAAATATCCCCACGCTATATCTCGGGTAATTATGCATATTTTCTTTGCCTTTTACTGGACGATGGGGTAAGAGCAGTATACTTTAAGTCAACAGGCGGCACTATCAGCACGCGCCAGCAACATTCTCAGTGTATAAGAAGGAGTGAGGCAAGATGGCAGAGAAATCCCAAAACATGCAGGATGTATTCCTCAATAACTGTCGGAAAGACAAGAAGCCTGTCACGGTGTATCTGGTGAATGGAGTCAAGCTGCAGGGCATTATTACCGGGTTTGATAATTTTTCTGTGGTGCTACGCCGCAACCAACATTCCCAGCTCGTTTACAAACACAGCATTGCAACCGTGGTGCCGAGTGGCAGCATCAGCCTGATGCCGCGGGAGGACTCGGAAGCGGACGAGGCAGAGCGTTCATTTGAAGTTGTCTAGCGTATCCCCCGCGTCAATAGCCCCTCTTTGTTTTCCGTATCGGACAGTCATTAGCCGCCGCTCATGACATCACGCGCACTCGTCCTGCATCCGGATATCCGGCAGCCTTCATTAAACCGTACTCCGGAGGCACGGCTGGAAGAGGCCGTAGGACTCGGCAGAGCTATCAGCCTGGATATCAGGGATGCCATGGTGTTACGCGTCAACAGTCCCCGCCCGGCTACCCTGCTTGGTGCCGGCAAGGTAGAGGAGCTGGCAGAATATATCGCAGACCTGGACATTGAGCTGGTATGCATGGACGCACATCTCTCACCTATCCAGCAACGCAATCTGGAAAAAGCATGGAAATGCAAGGTCATTGACCGCACTGCGCTCATCCTCGAAATCTTTGGTGAACGCGCTAATACACGCGAGGGCAAGTTGCAGGTGGAACTGGCAGCACTGAATTATCAGAAAAGCCGTCTGGTACGTTCATGGACCCACCTTGAGCGACAACGCGGCGGGCTGGGCTTTGTCGGTGGCCCCGGCGAAACACAGATTGAGGTCGATCGCCGCCTGATCCGTGAGCGTATTGCGAAGATTAAAAAACAGCTGGAAACCGTCGTACGCACCCGCTCGCTCCATCGTAAATTACGTCAGGAGGTGCCCTTCCCGCTTGTGGCACTTGTCGGCTACACGAATGCAGGAAAGTCTACATTATTTAATCGCCTGACGCGCGCCGATACATTGGCACAGGACGCGCTTTTTGCTACTCTTGATCCCACAATTCGTCAATGCAAACTCCCCTCAGGACAGGTCGTGATGCTGTCCGATACGGTGGGGTTTATTTCTGACTTACCGACAGACCTCATCGCCGCGTTTCGCGCTACGCTGGAAGAAGTCTGTGAAGCCGATGTCATCCTGCATGTACGTGATATCTCACACCCCGATACAGCCGAGCAGAAAAAAGACGTTGAAGCCATCCTCAAAGATTTACTCAGCGATCACCATGAAACACCGCCGCCGGTGATAGAGGTGCATAATAAAATAGACGCACTTGAAAACCCGGATGACATACGCCGCGATGCTGATGCCATTGCCTTGTCTGCCCTGACCGGTGAAGGCACTGAAACATTGCTGAACATGTTGGATGATATATTAACCGGGCTCTTTATGGCATCACATCATTACCAGTTACCTGTTGATGCTCAGGATACCGGCAAGGCGATGGCATGGCTACACCAGCATGGCAGGGTTGAAACCAGCCGTCACGACAAAGAAACGGGTCAGCTACATATTGAAGTAGCGTTGACACAGGCTAACGCTAACCGTTTTGGTGCACTGTTTCATTTTGAAAATACTGAGTAAAATCAGCTTCTGCTAGAGAAGCGAGCCACGCGAAAGCGCCTGAAGGTCACGGCTATTGCCGACCGATTGCCCACCATATCCACCTTCATAGATGTGGTTATAGACGGCATCATTTCTCCCCTGCGGGGCACAGGCCGACGTGGCCAGCACCCCGCAAAGCAACAGGATGGAGAGAATGCATTTGGCTGTAGGAATAAATTTCATGGGGGCTACCATATCAGGTTACCGTCGCTGAGCGCGTGGATATCTCCCGTGCCAACTCCGGTAGGCGCTGCATAGGTGTCCCATCCATCGTAGGCGGGCCCCTGAGGCACATCGGAGCAGGCAGCAAACATACATGCTACAATAATCAGGAGAGCACCCTTGCAGAGCTTCCCTGAAAAAGCATGACGTATATATGATCGGCCGGTAGCTTGAGCAGACGGGTAAGCTGCAAATTGACGCTGTGAAAACATACCCCTCTCCTTTCTTTCATATATGTTGCACGTGAGTCAGTTTCATTCTCAAAACCGCGAAAAAGACTCTCTTACTGCAGCCCCATGCTGCAAAAAATCAATTTTATACGAAGTATCTGATGTTTAATGTGTGTGCACTGTAACTGCGCGATGATTAAGTCTATACCCCATCTTTTTCGAAAGATCAACTCCCAAAGAAAAATCAAGAATTATTCTATGGATGACACAAAATTGTCATATTTCTGTCATATTTTATCAAACCACTGTTATTTATGTTATAAAAACAGGGGGCAACCTACATTACAACACATGATATGCATATTACGCATGCCCGCCATGCATTAGATGCATGGATATAGACTAAATAATGAGAAGTTTAGCGTGTTATACCGCCACCACCGCGCAACGATTCAAATACCTGTGCAGCACATAATACACTCAGCAAGCCCTGCACGGCACCCCATGTCGCCTGCGACCACTGAACGTGGTTCTTGCCTTCAGCATCTTTATTGACGGTATTTTTGAAGTTATGGATAGCTCCGTGGAGAAACAACCCTGCTAATATCGTATTAGCCACGGTCCACCCTCTTTCCTTTAAACTCATATCGGAGATGCGTTCACGCATGCCTATCTTTGACGAAGGAGATGTAGAGCGGTTGGCAGCTAAACGCTCATCCAGCTCTTCATTAAACCTTCTGGACTTTTCACGTATCTGAGACATGCGTTGATTGACCGCTTCATCTTTTGCGGTCCCAGCAGCAGCTGAAGCCCTCGGGGCTATACGATCCCCATCTGCCGCTAGCTTTGCTTCAAGCTCTGCCCGAGAGATAGTACCATCAGAAGCTCCTGCGGCAATCTCACCCGGGTTTCCCCTTGGTTTCCCGGTTGTAATATCAATAATATTCTCAGAATCACTCATAGTATCAGTATATCACCCCTGCATCATGCATGCATGAAACTTTCATGACATTGTACGTATAAAAAAGCGGCCCGGAGTGACTCGGGCCGCTTTACTATGGATATCGATATCTCCCTGATTATACGGAGACATTGGCCCCTTTACTCTTCGCAAGCAAGCTGGCCGCCATGACGCCCGCGCCCACACCGGTCTGCAAAAGCCCGGCTACCGGGTGTGACTGACCTTCCTCATCTTTTGAGAATGCCTTACTCAGACCCGTTCCGGCAATTACCGCACCTACGCCAACCCCGGCACCGCGGGCAAATTTAACGCCACCACTTGAGCCTTTCCAGTTAGCAGCTATATCTTTGGAGAAGTTACGGGCAACAAACCCGGCTTCTTTACCCGCTTCTGTCATAGAGCTAAGTTTACTCTCAGCGGATTTCAGCACATCTCCAATTTTAGCACCTTCTTTCTTCATGCCTTCATTGATGTGCTTACCGAGGTCTTCGATCTGCGTACGCGAAATTTTATCATACTTATGCTTACCCAGCAGTCCCTTCAGTTCCTCTTCCGTTGCATGCTCACCGACATGTCCCTTCAGATGAGGTAAAGCCGAATCTTTAGTTTCAAGGATCTTGCCGGAGAGCTCTTTGATCTTCCCTTCCGCCGCTTTCAGGGAATCGCCATACCCGTGCGTCTCGCATTTTTTAGTATTTGAGTATGCCTTACCTACTTCTTCAACCACGTGATCATGCGTCAGGCCGTCAATCTTGCCGTCTTTCAGTGCGGTGGTATCAATGCCATGCTTGTCCAATGCCTGCTCAATCGCAGACTGGTGGTCAGCAAAAGCAGGTTTATGCGAATCCTGAATTTTACCTTCTACGGCTTTCAGGAAACCTTCATGCTTCGAAACAGCCGGCTGGCCGGTTAAAGAACCGAGAAGCCCTTCCACTCCATTATTTTGCAGAGCTTCTGCATGCTTCTTCGCTTCACCTTCTGCTAATTCCGTTACTCCGGAACCTTTCACATGCTCAGTGAGCTTATCTACCGAGATATTGGATTGTGTCGCTTCGGGCAGCTCAGCATGAATCTGTTCTGCTACCGCACGGTGAGCAGCAACATTATTATTTACCGCTGGCTCTGCAGCAGCAGTTTCAAGTAAATCTCTTTTACCTGTGCCATCACCGGGATTTTGTGTCTTATCTTTGTCACTCATGTCGTCACTCCTGTCGTAAAAAATGCGGTGTTCCTTAACGTTAGGTACAGGCTAACATAGGAATGTGACAGTTTGATTAAGGGCAGTGTGACAGTTTAGTGAAGAAATCCATGTATGACATCCTTATCCCCTCCTGTTCGCTTTGCTCACCTCCTCCCCCTTCAAGGGGAAGGATTGAGGTGGGGGTGCAGATAGAAACGGCATAGCAAGAAACCGGGCCTGCTACGCCGCACGGCGGCGCATCAACCCTCGTAATTTGCGCCCTCCCGCCCAGACCCAGCGCGGAAACTCCTGCGCCGCCGCATTGTAAGACTGCCGATTGATCTTGCGGCGAAGCGTCGAGCGTTGCAAGGCCCCTGCCCCCAGATTGAAGGTGAAGCTGACCAGCGCATCAAACTGACCGTCTGTTAATGGTACGGCGATCAGGCGTAATACAGCCTGTTCCGCTTCGATCACATCCTCCGCCAGCAATGCGGCAGCTTCCTCTTCCGTGATACCGTCCGGCCAGCTCTCCCCCGGGCGAATCACATGGCCGTAGCCAATGGTCAGGTACCCCGCCGGGCAGAGATACGGTTCGGCAGAGAACCCTTCAAAATGCTGAATCAACTCAATGCCGATGGGCGTGATATGGCGCATCATACTACCGGGCTTTTCTGAATGCTCGCTGACCATAGTAAAAACTGATAATCCCGGCAAAAATCGCCTGATCTTCCTCTGTCCAGATCAGCCACGGCAGCCCGCTTTCCACCTGCAGCAGTTTCACGGACGCATAGAGCAGGAAAAATGCATAGGCAATCATAGGCCGTACCGTACCGTTCAGCGCGTTCACCCACGGTACGCCGGAATACCACGTACGGTATAATGCACGGGACTGCGCAATGTCCCCCTGCACCCGGATATCCTCTAACCGGGCAGCATGCCCCTGCCGTTGCTGTTCCAGCTGTAATTTCAGAATATGCAGTTCATGCGCACGGTCTGCACGATCCCGCAAAAATGAGAGCAACTCCGGTAGCATGGAGCTGAAAAAACCAATCATGGCACTGATGACTGTAATCATATCAACGACTTTCCATTTTCTTTTTCAAATAGGTAATATCGGCAGCAATCAGCTGGGTGCGCTCATCCATGCGTACCAGTAATTCATGATCGCCGTCCCTGCGCGCACTGGCCACCTCAAGGGTTGCCACCCGGCTTGACAGGCTGGAGGCAAACCACGACCCCGCACACAGATTGGCTACCAGTCCCACCAGCACCGCAGCAGCGGCCCAGTTAAACCGGCGCTCCGGCTTTACATCTACGTAAGTTGTCATGGCACGCCCTAGTCGTTACTGGAGCGGCTTAGCTCCACCCAGTTTACCCCGTCATGCTGCAGGGTAATGCGGTCATGCACACTATCCAGCGCGCAATCACCGGCCAGTTTGAGGTTGCCGGTGCCGTCTTTCAGCACGACGGTATGCGCATCATCCGCCGCGCGGATTATCAGCAAGTCCCCCTCAGCGCCACCATTGATGGTGTCCAGATCATCGGTCGCCGCCGTGCTTTCCGTATCCACGGAAATGTAACTACGCGTAGCCGTTATCGCGCCGGAAGCAATGGTTAGCACCTCCGGCGTACCGTAAGAGAGAAAAGAGCCTGGCACCGTCACACGCCCGGTTGATGAATCCAGAAGTAACGCAGTGGCAAAAGAAGAACCATCAGCCGATACTTTAAACCGGAAATCGTCGTCTCCCACACACCCGATCTCCGCCCTGCCGGAATATCCAGTCTGAAACAGAAAGGAAGCTGTATTTCCTGCTGCGTTTTTATTGAGCTTCACCTGCGTTCCGGTTCCTGCATGATCTACCAGCACCGCGTCACTTTTTATTGTCAGCCGGTTGGTCGCATCGGCGGTAGCATTGATACCGATCATGGCGGCATTCTGGATTGTACCATGTGAGCGCACCCAGCCAGCACCGTCATAGGTATAATGGGTATCTTCATCTGCCAGCCATAAGGTTAGACCCACCGCCGGAGTAACAAAGCGCCATAGCTGGTCATAATACGTCACCTCTCCATCATGCCCGGCCCAGTCATCGGTAGCGGAGGAAGAAATAATATAAACGTCCCCCTCAGAGGGACTGAGCGGAGGGGTCGCAAGGTCTTTATCCAGCGCACCACCCCCCAGCACTGCATCCAGCCGCACCAGTGCCTCATTCACCGTCACTTCTTTCTGTGCCTGCGATTGCTCAACCAGAGTTATACCCAGATGAGGTGTGTCAGCCATATCCCGCTCGCTTTCCCTAAAATGTCATCAAATGTTAACGTATGTTTACATGACACAATGTTATGGTAGGCGCTTAACTCCCCGGAAGGGGAAGACTGTAACCTGTATATGGCTTATGACAAAAAACCGTGCACCCACTACATCTCCGCATGCATTACCGGTCGCTGTGATCGATGCAGGCTCACTATTATGCCTGTCAGCGATTGAGCATCAGCAGCAGACAGAAGCACTGCACCTGCTGGATCATATGATGGAAAAAGGGGAATGCACTTTGCTGATTCCGCGTTGCGCGGTTCAGGAGATGCTTTCCGGCATGGTAACAGAGGGCAAAAGGGAAATTATTCAGGAAATTGGACCTACCAGTGCATCCGGCAAATCCATACAAGGCTACGCCGCGCATTTACCCTCTGTGCCTCTTTTCAGGCATCCGGAAAGACGAAATCTTTATAACTGGCTGGAAGATCATGCATTCACCGCACTTGGGGATAACACACCGGGGCTGCGTTACTATCCTTCTCCAAAAGCGCTGATTGAAAACGGAGAACTGACAGGGCGCAAAGGCGGCATAGTGATTTTCGATACCGATACAGAGCGCAGATATTCACCCCTCAATGAAAAAGGATATTACAGCAGAGGAAATGGAGGTAGCCAGCGCGGCGATAACCAGATCATGGAATTGTATGAAATGGTGAGAAGCCGCATGTCAGACCAAAGCTTCTTCCCGGTGATCAGCGAAGATTATGCGTTTCTCAATACTCATATTGACCGGCAGCTTGATCGGAAAATGCACCCTAACATGCCTTTCCCTTTACCTTTGCGCGCCTTGTTTCAGGCATATGAGACACAGGGCATAATACAACCGAAAGAACGACAAAAACTCTTTGATGCCGTCTATAAAGTAGAAGATAGTAAGGGCCATCACTCAGATTTTGTTGAGGACAGAAACCGCCGTGCCCATGCGGGCGCACAATGGCTGCATACACTTCAGCAGCCTGCATCGCACATAGATACCACATCAGCAACGATAGGTACGGTCAACCCGGCCATCGCTTCCGCCGGTCTTGGAAAATAACGCGGAATCTGCTATCCTTCTGACATACATAGCAAGAGGAGTTCCCATGCCGACATTAGAGCAGGTTAAGCAGCAAATTCAGGCCCTTCCCCATAAATATGTGTTCTACACGAAAAAAGAGATTAATTATCTTCCTGAGATCATGATTGAAGGCGAAGAGATTCGGGCGTTGACCTCCGGCTTTCTGGGCAATCGTACCGTACTTGCCGTCTGCACCAACCGCCGTATCCTGTTTCTCGATAAGGGCATGTTCTTTGGACTGCGCCAATGGCAAATGGCACTGGATCGTGTGCAGTCCATTGATGGTAATTACCTGATCTTCTTCGGCTCTATTCGTATCTGGGACGGTGCTTCTGCGGTCAATATGGGTATGGTGCTGGCCAATTCCATCGATCCGTTTATCAAAGCCACGCGTACCGCGATTGACGAATTCCGTAAGATTGCCTTCCGTGAAGTCGTGAGCGGCGGTCAGCAGGCCGCTCCTGCACAACCGGCAGCCAATGACGTAGCCTCACAGATTGAAAAACTCGCCAAGCTTAAAGAGCAGGGGCATCTGAGCGAGGAAGAGTTCCAGGCGCAGAAAGCCAAGATTCTGGCAGGATAATAATATAATGATGTGAGTAGTACTACACGCGACCGTGTTGCTGTGCCGCGCTCAGTGCTGCAGCACGCTGCTGCGCCAGACGTTGCGTTGCACT
>CAYMGS010000081.1:0-234 GCA_964390025.1 uncultured Rickettsiales bacterium
GGCATTCGCCAGACTGTTGGCCTGCGCTTCAGTGGCCATACCACCAACGCCTATCAATGCGGTTGAGATACCAAGCAGTGTCAGCAATTTTTTCATTGTTACATTCCTTTACTGGAGCAGGTTAGACAATTATTCTGAGTCGCACTATGCACAAAACTTTATGTGCAATCCTTGATTTTTATCAATCCGGCCCCGGTAAATGTACAAAAAAATAGCCTATGTGTTTGTTGGGTC
>CAYMGS010000081.1:244-3210 GCA_964390025.1 uncultured Rickettsiales bacterium
GTCGTCAAACAGGATGCGCCGGGCAGCCCCGTCCAGATCATCATATTGACGGGTTTTCATTGTCCACAGAAAGGCGCACAGACCGATGAGACCCAGCCCCAGCGCCATCGGTATGAGTACAAGCAGAATGTCCATGGCGTGATTTTAACCCCGGTTCAGACGTAATGCATTCAAAATGACGACCACCGACGACAGCGACATGGCGACCGCGGCCAGCAACGGGGTAATGTATCCCGCGATGGCCAGAGGAACCGCGATCAGATTGTAGATGAGGGCCGACCAGATGTTCTGGCGAATTAATCGCTGCGCCTGACATGCCATGCGGTAGGTATGCAGGATGGGACTGAGTGTATTGCCCTGAAAGATAATGTCGGCCGTGTTTTGTGTAATGTCGAGTGCGGAAGAAGGGGAGAGGGAGACATGTGCTGCGGCCAGTGCCGGCGCATCATTCAGCCCGTCCCCGGCCATCAGGGTGCGGTGTTCCTTCCGGCGCATATCTTCCAGATAACGCAGTTTTTCATCCGGCGTCATTCCGGCATGCCACTCAGCAATATGACAGGTCTCTGCTACTTTTGCCACAGCTCCTTCACGGTCACCGGACAGCAGCACGGGGGTTAAGCCCATATTCTGAAATGTCTGTATTACATCCGGTGCATCTTCACGCAATGGGTCCCGGAAGGTAAAGCGTGTAGGAGGCTGCCCCTCTAATGCGCACCAGAGTTCCATCACATCATCTGCCGCATCCCTGGCATCGGCACAGACAAATGCCCGTTTGCCCAGTCTGAGCGTTTTTCCTTCCACTCTGGCGCTTAGCCCTGCTCCGGGGTGTTCTTCAATGTCTGTGAGTGCGTGCCTGTCGGGTGATGCATGTGCCCTTAATGCTTTGGCCAGCGGATGACGACTATGGGTGGCAAGGCTGGCGGCCAGCTGGATCTGTGCCGGGTCGAGCGCTTCCCGGTTCTGCAGTTCCGGTGTGCCCAGTGTCAGTGTACCGGTTTTATCAAACACGATGGTGTCAATGTCTGAGAGCCGCTCCAGCGCGTCTCCTGATTTCAGAAGGATGCCTCGGCGAAACAACTGGCCGCTGGCAATGACCTGCACCACTGGCACGGCCAGTGCGAGCGCGCATGGACAGGTAATGATCAGGACGGTAATACCGCGCAGTAGTGACTCCTGCCACGGTAGCCCGCCCGCGAGCCACCATAGCAGGAAAGTCAGCGCACCCAGCGTATGCACGATCGGGGTATAGAGCCGTGCGACTTTATCGGCCAGCCTGACATAGCCGGATTTCGTCTGTTCTGCCTGCTCCATCAGGCGGACAATTTCTGCAAGCAGCGACTGATCATGGGCGGCACTCACACGGATCACCAGCGGGGCATCCAGATTCAGCGTTCCGGCAAAGACGGTGTCTTGAGGCGCAATAGTGCGTGGCTGACTTTCACCGGTAATCAGGCTGGTGTCCAGAGAAGACGTGCCTTCTGTAATGAAACCATCGGCAGCGATGCGCTCTCCGGCGGCTACCAGCAGCTCCATACCTGGTTTTAGCTCGCGGGTCGGCAGGTAATGCGTGGAACCGTCCTGACGTATGGTCGCATGTGTGTGAAGTACGGTCAGGAGGTCCTGTGCTGCGCCGCGTGCGTGGTTGCGTGCCCGCCGGTCGAGATAGCGGCCAATCAGCAGGAAGAACAGCAGCATGACGGCGGAATCAAAATAGGCATGTTCGCCATGTGTAGCCGTTTCAAACACGCTCATGGCCGTGGCGCTGATGAGTGCCAGCGAGATGGGAACGTCCATATTACCCCGCCCATGCCTGAGCGCGCCAAGGGCAGAGTGAAAAAATGGCTGCCCGGCATAGAGCAGGGTGGGGAGGGCAATCAGTGCGGAGATCCAGTGGAGCAGGTCGCGGGTGGCAACACCCATCGTCTCCTGTGTGCTCGACCACAGTGCCACGGAGAGCAGCATGATATTCCCGGCGGCAAATCCGGCCACCGCCAGACATCGCAACAGGTGTTTTTGTTCCTGCTGAGCCAGTACGTCTTCCAGCCCCGGATCATAGGGGCGGACGCGGTAGCCCAGCGCGATGATACGGCTTACCAGTGCATTCCCACGTTCGGCGGTTCCGCTCCAACGCAGGCTCAGGCGACGCGTGGTCATGTTCAGTCGTGCCTCCCGAACGTCCTGTTCCTGCATCAGTACATGTTCAATCAGCCACACACAGGCGGCGCAGTGCAGTCCCTCGACCATGAGCTGCAGACGATGGGTGCCGTCTTCCGCAGTGTCCAGATAATCTGCCATCGCCTGTTCCATCGTGTCCGTGTCAGGAATGGGAGGCGGCAGGTCGTCGCGCAGGCTACGCGTCTCGTAATAACGGTTGAGCCCCAGCGTATTGATGAGATGATACGCCTGCTCACAACCGCGGCAGCAAAATACCCCTTCCGATTCAACGGGTGACTGGCAATGCGGGCACTGCGCGTTCATGGGATGGTTACGGCAGGACGACGCGCTCATAAGCACGGTAGACATCATCACCTTTTCCCACGGCGATATAGACGTCCCACAGACCCAGCTCCGGAAATTCCACCAGCGACAGATAGGTGCCGGGACGCGTTTCCTTGAGCACAATATCAAAATCCATGCCTTCCGCGGCCGGGCGGATGAAGCGTACACCGGCACCGGCGCGTGCGAGTGGTTCTCCGTATTTATCTTTCAGGCGCAATGCGACACGAAAGCTGTTTCCCATGTCCAGGCGCGTGTTGAAATCATGGCTCCAGCCCAGCCGCGCCTGTGCCTCTGAATTGGCAATGGTCTCATTATAAGCCAGCCCTTTCTCATAGGCCTGCTCTGTCACCACGCCAGGCTGGGAACTGGTGGAAAGATACACAAAGATCGCGTTGACCACCGTAATAACGCCAAAAAAAGCAAGAAAATAATAAAATACCCGCCGCCCGGTCAGGGGCGGGGTGGGA
>CAYMGS010000081.1:3220-9487 GCA_964390025.1 uncultured Rickettsiales bacterium
CGAAGGCGGTTCGGGTGGAGAGGGGTCAGTCGTCATAAATCGCGTCTCAATGTATTGTCATAAGGCACATGCATTGTTACCGGGCGGCAGCATACATCGTTTTACGGTCGAACCCTATCGTTTTATTGTCCGCTGATGAAGGCAGAATCGGTGACATCCTGTTTGCCTGTATCATTGTCGATCAGTGTGAAGGTGACCTCGGTACGTGCCATGTCCGGTTTGGGCGCTATGGCATGCAGGCGAAAATGTCCCACACTGTCGGCAAAGACCGGAATATTATACGGGTCAATGGGGGTAGCGCCTACCAGTTCGAATGTCATACCGTCAATACCTGTCATCTCCAGTGTGTAACGGCGGTCTTCATGCGTTTTGTTGAGAATCTTGATGGTGTAGCCATTACGGATATCGCCATTTGAGAGCTTCACGAATAACGGATTACGGTTATGCAGCACATGCAGTTCCAGTGGAGAGCGTGCGATCAGACTATAAATCAGCACGCCGCTGACCAGAGCCAGCACCAGACTGTAATAGATGGTGCGTGGACGGATAAATCGGAACTCCTTGCGCTGATGCTCGTGCTGTAGCTCCATATTATGTTGCGTATCATAGCGAATCAGTCCGGGTGGCAGTCCGACTTTCTCCATGATGCCGTCACAGGCATCTACGCAGAGACCGCACGCAATGCATTCCATTTGCAGCCCATCACGTATATCAATCCCCGTAGGGCAGACCTGCACACACATCGAGCAGTCAATACAGTGACCACGCCCTTCCCAGCTCTCGCCCTGCTTGTGCTTGCCACGAGGCTCCCCACGCTCGGTATCGTAGCCGATAATCAGCGAATCCTTGTCAAACATCGCCGACTGGAACCGGGCATACGGGCACATATAGGTACAGACCTGCTCGCGGGCGAATCCGGCCATCAGATAGGTGGTAAACGTCAGGGCGATAATCCAGCCGCCTACCGACCATGGCACGTCCAGATGGATGATCTGTTCCATCAGGGTGGGTGCATCGTTGAAATACAGCACCAATGCGCCGCCGGTCAGCAGACCAATGAGCAACCAGATGGCATGCGTCAGTGATTTTTTCCAGATTTTACTCAGTGTCCACGGTGACTCGTCGAGCTTTTTTCGTGCATTACGATCGCCCTGTACAATACGCTCTACCCATACAAATAAATCCGTCCATACCGTCTGGAAGCAGAGATACCCGCACCATGCCCGGCCAAAAATACTGGTCAGAAAGAACAGGCCGACGGCGGCGAGAATCAGTATGCCGGTCAGCAGGTAGACTTCCTGTGGCCAGATTTCGATAAAGAAGAAATAGGCGCGGCGGTTCGCCATATCGATCAGGATAGCCTGATCCGGGGCGTTCAGGCCCCGATCCCAGCGCAGAAAGGGCGCCAGATAATAGATGGCAAGGCAGACGATCATCGTGATCCATTTGATCTTGCGATACTTGCCCCATACGCGTCGCGGATAGATTTTCTTGCGTTTCGCAAAAAGTGTAAGTGGAGGGGGATTCTCAGTCGTGTCTGTCATGGTTTCATACGTGATGTGTGTGAAATACGTGTTTAATTCTGACTATTTTTGTTGCCTATTTGCCTTGTTTTCTATAAAATTAAGAAGCTTAGAGAAAGGTTTGCTATGAAAGATACGATGCATTCTGACGATTCGCCAGCTTCCGCCTGTAAAGGCTTCAACTATTGTTTCTGGGCCAAAATGCTGGTGGCCATCCCTCTCTTACCTGTTATCGCGTTGCTTCCTTCCTTCTTTTTTGCCTCGATACTACTCAACGTTATTCTGGGCACTGCCGCCGTGTTTGCGGTATTGATGTTCGCGGACTGGCTTGATAAACACCCCGCCCTGCAGGGAATGGTCTGTCCTCGCCTGTCTGATTCATCATAACTGCCCCTTACTCTCCACCACCCAGCGAGTGTACGTAGATGCTGAGCTGTTTGATGGTTGCATCATCCAGACGATCAACCCATGCCGGCATCACCCCATGACGCGGATTGGCGATCTGCCGTGCAATACTGGCTTTATCACTGGCATAAAACCACAATGCATCATTGAGCGCCGGCGCACCGAATTCTTTATCACCACTGCCATCTGCTGCGTGGCAGACGGCACAATTCTCTGCGTACAGCTGCGCGGCTTCGCTTTCCTGATCCGGTGTACCCGAGAGGCTGAGGACATAGTCTGCCAATGCGTTGATCTGTTCTTTCTCAAACATATCTTTGTAAGCAGGCATCATAGAGTCACGGGTTTCCGGGTGCCCGGAGCGGACGCCATACGCGATCGTATGGTAGATGTCTGAGAGTGAGCCACCCCACAGCCAGTCATCGTCGTTGAGGTTGGGGTATCCAGGTCCACCGGCACCGCCCGTACCATGACAGGTGGCGCAGTTATCCTTGAACATGGCTTCCCCGCCGGCATAAGCAAATTCATACAGTTCGACATCGCTCTTGATGTCTTCCAGTGTTTTACCGGCAAAGCGTGAGAGGTAACGCTCTTTACGCGCCTCGATTTCTGCCTGCTCTTTTTCAAGCTTTTCATACTGTGTCCAGCCAAGCGTGCCTTCCGTATGGCCGGAAAGCGTTGGCCATGCCGGGTAGACGACCCAATATCCAACTGACCAGATGACGGTGATATAAAATATCCACAACCACCAGCGTGGCGCCGGGTTGTTCAGCTCTTTCAGGCCATCCCACTCATGACCGGTCGTCTCGACGCCGGTGACTTCATCGATGTCTTTCTTATCGTTAGGATTGGTCATGGGTTTCATCCTCCAATGGTATGCGTCCATGCGCTTCTATCGTGTGTTTGCGTGACGGGGCCAGCGTGTAGACCAGTATGATGACAAAGATCGAAAAGAAAAAAATCAGCCCGACCAGTGTGGCGTTTTCTGCTAACCAGCTCATGTTTACTCCTGTGCTGCCGGGGGATTCATATCAGCGCGATAGTCCTTCAGCTCTGCCATAGTACCCAGAACCTGAAGATAGGCGATCAGCGCATCCAGCTCTGAAACAAAGCCGGGGTTGCCATCAAAATCGCGTACCAGTGTGTTGTCACCGTAGCGCTCCTGCACGCCGTCGGCATGGTCGCTATCCGGTGAAGCCTGTGCCATGGCATCGCGCGCCGCATGTTTCACCATCTCATCTGTGTAAGGCACACCAAGGGTTTGCAATGCTCTCAGGTGCTTCTTCATGTCATTCAGGTCAGCCCCGCGCTCGGCCATGAACCCGTAGGAAGGCATGATGGATTCCGGCACCACGTCACGCGGGTTGATCATATGGGCGACATGCCATTCATCGGAGTATTTGCCGCCCACACGTGCCAGATCTGGCCCGCTACGTTTGGAGCCCCACTGGAACGGATGATCATACATGCTTTCCGCTGCCAGTGAATAATGGCCATAGCGCTCTACTTCATCACGTAGCGGGCGAATATGCTGACTGTGGCAGGTGTAGCATCCTTCACGCAGGTAGATATTATATCCGGCCAGCTCCAGCGGCGTATAAGGCCGTATGCCTTTAACCGGCTCAATGGTGGTTTCCGTACGGAACAGCGGCACGATCTCCACCAGTCCGCCAATCGACACCGCCACCACGATCCAGAGCAGCATCAGGATGGAATTTTTTTCCAGTTTCTGATGGTTCTTAAGCATAGGACGCCTCCAGACCCAGATCGCGACGACGGGCAATCTGCACAGTTTTGTAGATATTATAGACCATGATCAGCGCACCCACGAGGTAGAGCACTCCGCCAAAAGCGCGGATCAGATAGAAGGGATGCATGGCCATCACCGTCTCGACGAACGAGTATTCGAGGAAACCCATGCTGTTATAGTCACGCCACATCAGACCCTGCATGATGCCGGAGACCCACATGGCGGCAATGTAGAACACGATGCCGAGCGTGGCGATCCACAGATGCAGACGAATCAGTCGTTGTGAATACATTTCCGTCAGGCCGTACAGTCTCGGGAACAGGTAATACAGGCAACCGAAGGTGATGAAGCCAACCCAGCCCAGCGCACCTGAATGCACATGGCCGATAGTCCAGTCTGTATAGTGGCTTAGGCTGTTGACGGATTTGATCGACATCAGCGGGCCTTCAAACGTACTCATACCGTAGAATGCCAGTGATACTATCATGAACTGGATGATCGGATCTTCGCGCAGCTTGTGCCACGCACCGGACAAGGTCATCACCCCGTTAATCATTCCACCCCATGAGGGCATCCAGAGCATGACGGAGAAGGTCATGCCCAGTGTCTGCGCCCAGTCAGGCAGTGCTGTGTAATGCAGGTGGTGCGGCCCAGCCCAGATGTAAATGAAGATCAGCGACCAGAAATGCAGAATCGACAGGCGGTAGGAATAAACAGGCCTTCCGGCCTGCTTGGGTACGAAGTAATACATCATGCCGAGGAACCCCGCCGTCAGGAAGAAGCCAACCGCGTTGTGCGCGTACCACCACTGGATCATGGCGGACTGCACCCCGGCCCAGACCGGGTAACTCTTGGCAGAGCTGATATCAATCGGCAATGCTACGCCATTGCCCAGATGCAGCACGGCTACCGTGATGATAAAGGCAAGGTAGAACCAGTTGGCTACATAAATGTGCGGTTCCTTGCGAATCATCAATGTGCCGAGAAAATTAATCAGATAGACAACCCAGACCACGGTTAGCCAGAGATCGGCATACCATTCCGGCTCTGCGTATTCTTTGCCCTGCGTGGTGCCGGCGAGATATCCGAGGCCAGCCATCAGGATAAAGGCCTGATAGCCCCAGAAGGTGAATTCGGCCATGAAGTTACTGAAAAGAGGCGTACGGCAGGTGCGCTGTACCACGTAATAGCTGGTCGCAAAGAGTGCGTTACCACCGAACGCGAAAATAACCGCAGACGTGTGGAGAGGCCGCAGGCGACCGAAGGTCAGATACGGCTCAAAGTTCAGCTCGGGGAACGCCAGCTGCAGCGCGATGACGATGCCGACCAGAAACCCGGCAATGCCCCAGAACATGGTGGCAATAGCAAACCAGCGCACCACATCCGTATGGTACTGGGGGGTGGTTGAAACAGTTGCGGTACTCATCCGATGTATCCTCTTTTCACAATGTTATACAATGCGCTCGGCGGCTAATGTGCAGAGCAAAATTCCGTTACATGTCATAGCAATGCGTGCGGCGATACGGCTTTCTTTGCGCCAGCGCCGTGCCAGCCATCCGCTACCGAGACCAATGCCGAATAAAGCCGGTATGGTGCCAGCACCAAAGATCGCCATACCCAGAGCTGCCGCTCCTGCTGAGCCGGTGGTGGCTACAGCCAGTAACGCTGCCATCACCATGCCGCAGGGCAGAAAGCCCAGCAGTATGCCGAGAGCGTAACCGCGCAGACCGGTGGGGTTGAGCCACAGGGGGGCACTGAGTTTTGACAGTAACGCTGTCATATCATTATTCGCAGCGGTGTCTTTGCGAGCGGTGCCAAGCCCCAGCCCGTATATGATGAAAGTGATGCCGGCGACAACCAGCATTACCGCCGCTATCATGGCGGGGTACGGGGAGGCAAACAGGAAGCCTGAGAAAGCCCCGGCAATAGCACCCAGTCCGGCGTAGGTGGTCAGCCTGCCGAGATGATAAGGCATCAGCGCCGCCCCCTGAAGACGATGCCATTCCTGCATCCGCTCCGCCGGAATATGATCCAGGCGGGCTGTCACCTGTGCGGCGACAAGCGGCCCGCACATGCCGGTGCAATGAGTCACGCTACCCACCAGCCCCGCGATGAGCAGGGCGGTATACATATGACCATGGCTGGCGATGAACTGTCCGCAATGATAGAGCAATGCATCCATAAAAAACCTACAATTTCAGCTTGTAAAAACCTAGCAGTCCGAACACAATTCGCGTTTGATTTTTGTCAAGTCAATGAAGAATTTTGCGAAAAGATGTGACATTGCGGCAGATATGTGCGCGGTGCATTACCCGGAGGGTGCATTTGGGCCTTGAGTGAAGCGGGGATAGGTGGTAAGAACCGCCTCTTGTGCGCACCATGCGTGGGCGCGGGTGTAGTTCAATGGTAGAACATCAGCCTTCCAAGCTGAATACGTGGGTTCGATTCCCATCACCCGCTCCATTCACCCGTTGCGTCATAGAGTAACATTATAAGGTGCTTGATTAATTCTGGACTGAGACGAAAGAGGAAGGACTATGTCTAAAGAGAAGTTTGAGCGTAATAAGCCGCATTGTAACATTGGCACGATTG
>CAYMGS010000082.1:0-9409 GCA_964390025.1 uncultured Rickettsiales bacterium
AACGAGGGCAGATGGCCCTTCTCGAGGCTGAAGCCAGCGCGCTGCGCCAGCAGGCCGTTTGTTCATCCAGCAGGTGCGCCAGCGTTTCACGCATCATGGTCTCTTTGGAATCAAAATAGAAATTGATGATGCCGCGTGACATGCCTGCTGCTTCGGAGACATGAGTAATGGTGGTCTCAGCCAGTCCCCGCTCGGCAATTGAGGCAATATTTGCTTCGATCAGCTGAATTCTGCGTTGATCCTTCATGCGCTTACGGTGGGAGTCAGGACTGATGGTGCGCCGCTTTGCAGCAGCGTTTGCTTGCCGTGCCATAGTATGGTCTCCTTATTGTGAATCGGGATAGTAGCCAATTGTCACTTGCCCGGGCAAGCAAAAATATATTAGAAACACAACCATGCAAAATACATGTACTAAATCGGATTTCGATGTGCCCGGCGGAGAGAAAAAGGTCTTGCTACACTCCTGCTGTGCGCCTTGTTCCGGCCCCCTGATTGAAAAGATGCATGACAGTGGGCTGGAGCTAACGATTTTCTTTTATAATCCTAATATTCACCCGCTGAAGGAATACCGTCTGCGCAAAGACGAGAACATACGGTATGCGGAAAAACTGGGCATTCCTTTTGTTGATGCGGACTATGATGTGCAGGACTGGTTCGCGCGTGCTAAGGGCATGGAATTTGAGCCGGAGCGGGGTGTGCGTTGTACTATGTGTTTTGACATGCGATTTGTCCGTACGGCCCTCTATGCGCATGAGCATGGTTTCAGGGTGATGACCTCCTCGCTTGGCATATCGCGCTGGAAAAATATGGATCAGATCAATGACTGTGGCGAACGGGCTGCGGCGCATTACCCCGATGTGACTTACTGGACGTATAACTGGCGTAAGGACGGAGGTGGGGCACGTATGTATGAGCTGGCTAAGGAAGAGCGTTTTTATCAGCAGCAATATTGCGGCTGTATATACTCATTGCGAGACACGAATGAGTGGCGTGAGTCCAAAGGGCGTGAGAAGATCAGGATTGGTGAGAACTGGTATGAGCAGAAGCTTGAAGAGGCCAGCCAGTCGCAGAAGGAAGGGTAGTCATGGGGCGCGGTGTGCAGGACATTCTGGATTTCTGGTATGGCGAACCTGCGCGCGGTAAGTGGTTTGCCAAAGATGAAGCATTCGATGCTCTCATCCGCGAGAGGTTTCTCATATCTTATGAACAGGCGATAAAGCATAAACTTAAACCGTGGGAAGAGACGGCAGATGGCATGCTTGCTCTTATCATCCTGTTAGACCAGTTTCCCCGCAATATGTTCCGTGATACTCCGCGCATGTTTGAATCAGATGAGTATGCGTGCCTGCTTGTCTACAAGGCGATTGAGAACAGGTGGGATGAGGCTATGAATGTAGACAAACGCAGATTCCTGTATATGCCTCTGATGCATAGCGAACGACTCGCAGATCAGGAATATGCCGTCACATTATTTACGCGCAATGTTGATGAATACAGTGCGGAATTTGCGCGTAAGCATATGGAAATTATAAAAGAGTATGGGCGATTTCCTCATCGTAATGCTGTTATGGGAAGAACAAACACAGCACGTGAAGAGGCTTTCCTAAAACAACCCGGATCTTCATTTTAGTTGTATCATATCGTATCTGGAACGAACGCGAGTACGTCTGTTTTTTGTAAAATACTCTCACGTAATTGCTGCGCTGCACCATCTTTTTGCTGCGCTGCAATGGCGGGATTTGCTTGCTTATTTTTCTTCATTCATCAATAATTTCATACATTCATGCGTGTGTGGTAAGTTGAAAATAACAGTGGTTTGGTACCATGTCCCAGGTAAAATTTCAGACTTCCAGGAGCATTGAATCCTATTTGGATAAGCTCTCCGAAAACAATATCGACCAAGGTATGTTGCCGGTTTTTTATGAGCTGGATGCAAATGGAAAGCTCATGCTCTATGGAACGGATAATATTTCTGAAATCGATGAGCACAATATTTGTCGTCTGGCTGGCAATGTTGTGCATTATGAAGGCCCTGTAGAACTACGTGGCCATATTGCAGATGGTGGCATTGTGACACGGGGTAATGGTAGCAATATCCGCGTTACCGGCTATATTTGCGGGGATTCAGATGAGAACCCGGCACAGATTGTTGCACGTGATAGCGCTATTTCGCTGGGGGATACCCATCACCCTGAGCGCCGCAATATTGTCTATGCGCATCTGGAAGCTGCGCATGGTATTACCGTCTACAAGCGGCCCCTGATTCACGTGAGTGTTCTGAGCCATGATGAGGATGCCGTATTACGCGGGCAGATGATGGAAGATGTTGACATCAATGCGCCCTATCTCAGCCTGAGTACCAGCATTGGCAACGAGATGCATATCAAGGTAAAGCATGATGCGGTGATGAAGGGCAGCAAGTTCATGAAGTGCGACATAGAGTCAACGGACGGTGAAATCTTTATCAGCGCCGGTTCCATTCGCGAATGCAAAATTCATGCAAAATACGACGTGGAAATTATTGGCTGTGCAGATGAATACACGCTTAAAAATGCCGTCTCAGAGAAGGGTGAAGTGCGCCATGATGGTGAGCCACGTTTTTTCGGTAAACAACGTCAGCGCGCCTGAGACTCAGCCAGTGTTTTGAGGTCTTCTTCAGTAAACACTTCTGCCTTATTACAAAACTGACAGGTGACGGTAATCTGACCATCTACCTTCATATCTTCAATATCCTGTTCCCCCATACTACCAAGCACGGCGGTTATTTTTTCGCGTGAACAACGGCAGTCCGCCTGCAGGGGTTGCGGGTCGTGAATCCACACGCCGCCCTCATTAAATAAACGGTACAGCAAGGCAGAGGGAGCCAGGTGTGGGTCCAGTAGTTCTTCACGGGTAGCGGTGTCTACCAGCAGAGAGTGATAATCCCATTCACCGGATTCTTCCTCATCCGTGGTACCTGCCTCGGCTGGTTTATCCGGTTTCGTGCCGCCTTCTTCCGGTATGCGTTCCAGCATGATACCGCCTGCCGCCCAGCGCGATGTGCCATCCTCGCGGTGGCGCTGGTCAATGCTGAGATGAAACGTAACATCCAGTTGCTGTGACTGATTAAAATAGTGCGATACCGCTTCAGACAGGCTTTCTCCCTCAAGCGGTACAATGCCCTGATACGGTTCACCTTTGCCGGTATCAAGCGTAATGGCCAGATAGCCCTTTCCCATTAAATCCGTGAGGTTCAGCGCATCCTCTTCTTCTTCCATTGCGGTGACAGCCTGCAGGCCTTCTTCGTCCAGATTGGCATACCCGCGCAGGCCTCCGCCAAACACGGCATCTGCTACCAGAAACGATACCGGGCCATCTCCTTTAGCCTGCATGGTGAGAATGCCGCGCTCCGGCAAATTGGCCGATAGCATGGCGGCCAGCGTCAGTAGTTCTCCGAGCAGCCGCTTGACGGGCGTAGGATAATCATGACGTGACAAAATGGAATCGACCAGTGGGCACATGCGCACCATCCGTCCGCGCATGGAAGACTGATGGAGCATAAAGGGTTGAAGCATATCCTCGTGGCGCACGAGGCCAATATCGGAGTCAGTCGAAGTCATAGGAAATTGTACCACATAACAGGCGTAGAATCACTAGCCGTGCATGCACCAGACAAGAATGGCTTTTTGCGCATGCAGGCGGTTTTCCGCCTCATCCCATACCACGGATTGCGGGCCGTCGATCACCTCGGCGGTGACTTCCTCCCCACGATGCGCGGGCAGGCAGTGCATGAAGATAGCCTCGGGTGCAGCTTTATCCATCAGCGCCTGATCAACCTGAAAGGATCGTAGCTGCTGTTTATGTGTTTCGCTGTTTTCCGTACCCATGGAGACCCACGTATCAGTCACTACGGCATCAGCCCCGCTGACAGCTTCTTCCGGTGATGAAGTAACGCTGACCTGCGCGCCCTGCGCCTGTGCCGCTTCTATATATTCGGGCTGTGGGCACAGCTCGCCGGGGCAGGCGATACGGAAGCTGAAACCAAACTTGGCAGCAGCACTGATCCATGAATGACAGACATTGTTGCCATCTCCTACCCTGAATTGCACCGCGATGCTCCTCAAATGTCAGGATATCCGCCATGATCTGGCAGGGGTGCGAAAGGTCGGTCAGACCATTAATGACCGGAACTTCCGCATATTTTGCAAGCTCCAGCAGGCTGCGATGGTCGTAGGCACGCATCATGATAGCATCGACATAACGCGAGAGTACGCGTGCTGTATCCGCAATGCTTTCACCACGGCCCAGCTGCAGATCAGCGCGTGGCAGGTGAATGGCGTGTCCCCCCAGTTGCAGCATACCAGCTTCAAATGATACGCGGGTGCGGGTCGAGTTTTTCTCAAAGATCATCGCCAGTGTTTTACCGGGAAGCCGGGTACGGGATTTTTCGGTATTTGATGCATCTTTCATTTCCCGCGCATTATCAATTAATGCCCGAAGGGTGACGGCATCGAAATCTTTCAGATCTATAAAATGACGGGCGCTCATGCGTTTTCCTTCCAATGGGCGGCAGCCAGACGAAGTATCTCTGCTGCTTCCTGAATCTGCTGTTCTTCTATAATCAGTGGTGGCAGAATCCGCAACACATTGCTCACTGCCGGGGCAACCAGTAGCCCGCGGGAGCGCAGCGCATCGGCCAGCGGGTATTTAAGGTAGGGGTTGGTCAGTGTCAGTCCCAGTATCAGCCCGCGTCCGCGTACTTCAGAGAAGAGATGGGGGAAATCCTGCTGCAGGGTGATAAGCTCAGACTTCAGCCGTACCCCGTTTTTACGTACCTGCTCTAAAAACCCATCAGAGAGTAGTTCATTCAGCACCGCATTGCCGACAGCCATGGCCAGCGGGTTGCTGCCGTAAGTGGAGCCATGCGTGCCTTGCTTCATGCCGGTGGCGGCATGGGACGTACAAAGTACTGCTGCCAGCGGGAAGCCGTTACCAATACCTTTGGCGCTGGTGAGAATGTCCGGAGCAATACCACATTCTTCATAGGCAAAAAGCTTCCCGGTACGGCCGTATCCACACTGAATTTCATCGAAGACCAGCAGAATGCCGTGTTCGTCCGCAAGTTTACGCACGCTTTGCAGATATTCCGCTTCATGTTCGCGGATGCCACCTTCACCCTGAACAGGCTCAAGCAGAATAGCCGCTGTTTCCTTGTTGATGGCTTTTTCCAGCGCTGCCAGATCATGAAATGGTACATGCTCAAATCCCGGCATGAGCGGGCCAAATCCTTCACGGCTTTTCTCGCTGGAGCAGGCTGCCAGTGCCCCGGTAGAACGGCCATGAAACGCACCTTCAATGGCAATGATACGGAAACGTTCCGGCTGCCCTGCTGCGTAGTGGTAATGCCGCGCCATTTTAATAGCCGTTTCCACGGCTTCCGTGCCGGAGGAGCAAAAGAACACCAGATCAGCAAAGGTCGCCTCTACCAGCCGCGTGGAGAAGTGTTCCAGCTGATCGGTGAAAAACAGGTTGGAGCAGTGCCACAGCTTGGCGGATTGCTCAACCAGTGCCATCATTACTTTCGGGTGGCAGTGCCCAAGCGCATTGACCGCAATACCCGATGCAAAATCCAGATAGCGCTTGTCCGTATCATCATACAGGTACGCGCCTTCACCCCGCACCATGGTGACAGGAGCGCGGCGGTAGACAGGTAATAGGGGCGCGGAGGTCATAATATTCGGATGATAGGTGAAAAAAGAAGCGGATGATGGGGGTACATGCACAGAAAGTCAAGCGCGGGGCGTGATTAATTGTCAAAGAATCTTCATATTTATGATGTGCTAATTCATATAGGGTGCGCATCCTGATACAGGGAGGGAGTCATGGTAAGGCACGACAGGAAGCATACGCCGAAAAAGGGGATTGTCGTCTCCGATCTGCATATTCTCGGAGATTATACGCATACAGACGCATTGTTGCCGTTGCTGGATAAGGCGATAGAACGCACTCAGGCGGATATGGTGGTGCTTAACGGCGATATATTCGAGTTCGAGTACCCTAATCGCCGTTATACGCAGGATGAAGTGTTGCGCCATGCCCTGACATGGCTCAGGGAGTTTTGCAGTAAGCACCCCGATACTCAGGTGCACTACGTTATGGGGAATCACGATGGGGTCTACCACCCTACGGATAAAAAGCGGGATTTTGTAAGGCAGCTCAGAACGCTTGAGCGCAAGATCAGGAAAAACGATCATAGTAATTTTCACTTCCACCCGGAGTATTTTCTGGCCGCGTCCAACTCCCTGTTTACGCATGGCGACATACCCCTGCGAGGGCAGAATATGCAGAGCCGTTCCTACACGCATATTGATGAAACGCGGGTGCCCCCTCATACGCTGTATGAAGTAGGTACGAGGCTGGCCCTCAGAGATGGTGACCTAAAGCTGGGAGAGGTGTTTGAACAGATGTTTTACGATAACAAGACACTGCACAGAGTTGGTCAGCGGGCCGTGGATATATGGAATCATCACGGGCGAATTAACCCCATACTTGCCCGTAGTTTATCCGGCATGGTAAATGGCAGGCATGATGCGTTTCATATTTTTACCGGTCATACCCATATTCCACGACTTAATGACCCGCTGACCGTGCGTATGCTGGATGCTGACGGGCGTGAATACAAACAAGAGTTTCTCTTTCATAATACCGGGTCTTCCGTGCGTTCCAGAGAGTTTAATATGCTGGAATTCGATTTGCGGGACATAGGAAAAAATGATCTGAAAGGCAAACCGGTTTACGTGCTGGAAAATGTATGCCGTGCGGAGGAGGTGGGGCCAGAAGAAAAGAGCTGGGTGCAGAAGGTCGGGCATAAAGCCGCTGTCGCTGCATGCAGTGCTCCGTTGCCACGTGCTTAACTCTTAAGTCGCCACCCGGCCTTAAATAAATGGCGTGCCAGTATCCACAGGCAGATATTGGCCGCGAGCAGTACGGCCATACCTGCGTTAATGTTGCCGTCTGCATGGCCGGTCATGGCATAACGGAACCCATCAATCATATAAAAGAACGGATTGAAGTGACTGACCTGTTGCCAGAATTCAGGCAGGTGCGCGATCGAGTAGAACGTGCCGGAAAGAAATGCCAGCGGGGTAATCATATAATTGGTGAAGGCGGACATCTGGTCGAAGCTCTGCGCATAAATGCCGCCCAGTATACCAAGCAACGCCAGCAACATGCTGGAGCTTATCAGGTAAAATGCTGCCAGAGCAGGATCATGCAGCGTGAAGGGCACAAAAATATACAGGCCCACAGCTACAGACATGCATACCAGTGCGCCGCGTACAATGCCACCTGCCACATAGGCCATGGTTAACTCGTCAGCCGAGAGAGGCGGCATCAGCACGTCTATGATGACACCCTGGATTTTCGAGAGAATCAGCGAAGATGACGTATTGGCAAAGGCATTCTGTACGACGGCCATCATGATGAGTCCCGGTGCAACAAACTGGCTGTAAGGTAGTCCGTCCACAATTTCACGCTCCCTGCCCATGGCGAGTGTTAAGACGGCAAGGAATAGCAGTGTGATAATCATCGGGGCGAACAATGTCTGATTCCACACTTTCAGGAAGCGCCAGATTTCCCGGCGGCACAAAGTCCACAGGCCTAACCAGTTTACTGGCATAATATGAGATGTGTTTTCAGGTTGTGTCATAGTCCAGATGTATAAAGTGGAAAGTAATGCTCGTCCACATAGAATATTATAATACTAAAAATTGAGTAATGGTTTGACAGTCGGCTCTTATTGATTTACTACTAAATATTAGTAAAATTTTAAGGACTTTTGATTATATTTTAACTATTGGCGGTGCAAATCAGAGGGTGTCCCGTTAAAAAATATAAGAAAAATACCTTAGGGAGGGATTCATGGCCATTACTGGCACCAGCGGAAATGATATTTTAAAAGGCACCAATGGTGATGATGAGATCCATGGTGATAAAGGCCATGATGTAATCAGGGGTCGTGGTGGCAAAGACGAACTTTTCGGTGATAGCGGCAATGATACTATTCATGGAAATGCAGGTGATGACCTGATCTCCGGCGGTAATGGCCATGACATGCTGCGTGGAGGCCTTGGCGAAGATACACTAAAAGGCGGTAAGGGTAATGATACACTGGCGGGCCATGCCGGTGACGACTATCTATACGGAGACTCCGGAAACGATAAGCTTTTCGGAGGTGCCGGAGATGATTCCATGAAAGGCGGAGATGGTAATGATACTGTCCGGGGAGGTGACGGTAACGACACGATTTCCGGCGGTAAAAATAATGACCTCGTCGCGGGTGGCGATGGCAACGACTATCTCAATGGCGATACAGGCAATGATACTGTCCGGGGAGGTGACGGCGATGACACGCTCTTTGGGGGCGATGGCAATGATATAGTTCGGGGCGGCCTGGGCGCTGACCTGATCTCCGGTGGTAAAGGAAACGATAAATTATACGGCGGCTGGGGAGACGATACCATTGAGGGTAATACCGGAAATGACAAATTGTATGGCGGTCTGGGAGATGACGAGCTTTCCGGGAACGATGGCAATGACCAGCTTCGTGGGGGCTGGGGTAACGATACGCTCAACGGTGGCAAGGGTAATGATAAATTAATAGGTAATCTTGGTAATGATGAGCTGTTCGGCGATTCTGGGAACGATACGCTGTATGGCGGTTTTGGGCATGATTTGCTGGATGGTAGTAAGGGAGATGACCTGCTACGTGGTAATGCAGGAAATGACACGCTGATCGGGGGTGAAGGAGACGACAGCATGTATGGTGGCCTTGGTCATGATGTGGTTGAGGTTACCTTTGGTGAAGGTATGGACAGCATGCGTGGCGGATGGGGTAACGATACGCTGCGCCTTACATTCGAGAAGCAAAGCGATATTACGGATGATATCCAGAACGAGCTGGATGCACTTGAGCAAGCCATTCAGATGGGAAGGGCATTTACTTCCGAAGAACTGGGCATGTTCGTGCAGGGGTTTGAGGAACTTGAAGTCATTGTTCAGGACGATGACAGCTCCGGTGGTGGCGGTGAAGAGAACGAAGCCCCCACCGATATGGGCCTGAGCAATAGCAGCGTGGATGAGAATGACGATGGTGCGGTGGTGGGCACACTGAGCACGACCGACCCGGACAGCGGCGACAGCCATACATACAGCGTGGATGATGCGCGGTTTGAGGTGGCGGGCGATCAGCTGAAACTGAAGGCGGGTGAGTCACTGGATTTTGAGACGGAGTCGAGCGTGGCGCTGAGTGTGACGGCGACGGACAGCGCGGGCAATACCTACAGTGAAGGCTTCACGGTGAGTGTGAATGACGCCAACGAAGCCCCCACCGATATGGGCCTGAGCAATAGCAGCGTGGATGAGAATGACG
>CAYMGS010000083.1:0-9189 GCA_964390025.1 uncultured Rickettsiales bacterium
TGATTGCCAAATACCTGACCTCTTTAGCCAGCCGCTTACTGCGCCGTAGCAAGCTGGATGAAACACTGGTCGCATTCCTGAGCAACATCATTTATGCGATTCTGTTTGCTCTGGTCATCATCGCCGCTCTTGGCCAGCTGGGCGTAGAAACCACATCGCTAGCCGCCGTGATTGCCGCTGCCGGTCTGGCGATCGGACTGTCGCTTCAGGGATCGCTTTCCAACTTTGCCGCCGGCGTGATGATCATTGCTTTCCGCCCGTTCAAGGCAGGAGACTATATCACCGCAGGCGGAGAGTCCGGTACAGTCGAAGAGGTCAATATTTTCACCACCCATATGCGCACTCCTGACAATGTGGGTATTATCATTCCTAATTCTCAAATTACTGATGGCAGTATAACCAATTATGCTACCAAGCCGACACGCCGCGTAGATCTGGTTATCGGCGTTAGCTATGAAGATAATATCGGGAAGGTAAAATCCGTGCTGGAGGAAATTCTGAAAGGTGAATCCCGCATTCTGAAAGACCCGGAACCAGTGATTGCTGTGAGTGAGCTTGCTGATTCCAGTGTAAATTTTGTGGTACGTCCATGGGTCAATTCAGCGGATTACTGGGATGTGAAGTTTCACCTGTATGAAACCATCAAAATACGTTTTGATGAAGAAGGCATCTCCATCCCCTACCCGCATCAGCATCTTATTATGGAGCAACAGAAAGAAGCGTCGTAGCACTAGCTAAAAGGCTGGCTGGCTAGCGCCGGTCATCCTCTTCGTCTTCTTCATCTTCAATTATCTCGTCCTCAGGACGGTCTACCAGCGTTTCCACCTCGTCCATCTCTTCGATGAAGGCGTCATCTTCCGCATCATCTGAATTGATGTGGTCTTCTTCACGCTCACGTTCGCCTACCTCGCTGAGGGAATCGATATCTTCATCAAGATCATCCAGCTCATCCAGATCTTCGAGATCGCTGTCATCCTTACCTACTTCTTCATCGTCCACCTCAAAATCGCTAAGGTCAATATCCTCATCCGTTTCATCGAGGTGGGTTACCTTCTTCTTTGTGTCTTTGGGTTTATCTGCCGCCGGAGCCTTGCGTGTCTTTTTCACCGCTTTCGGCGCCAGAGGATCATAGGTATGGCCGCATTTAGGACATACAACCGGGCTTTTTCCCAGATCATAAAACTTAGCCGAGCATTTGGCACAGACTTGCTTCTTGCCTAATTCGCTCACGGACGACCTCTCGCTGTTTGAAAGGATTATATCACGATTCCATAATGACAGGTTGTGAATTTCTGATTTTCTTGTCAAGCACAAGAGTGGACGCAGGCCTATTTCACTGCTAATAGAATGCACACGCGTCACAACTAACCATACATACCCGCACATGAGTCACTTTCAGTTACCCGCCAAGGCTTCACGCTCACGTCCGCTTGAAGGGCATATTCGCGTCTCCGGTGATAAATCCATCTCCCATCGCTCACTGATGCTCTCTTCACAGGTGCTGGGCACCACGCGGATTGAAGGGCTGCTGGAGGGTGAAGACGTGATTGCCACGGCAGAGGCACTCAAAAAGCTCGGAGTGACCATAACACGCGGCAAAGACAACATCTGGCAGGTGGAAGGAGTCGGCATTGGCGGGCTGGCGGAACCGAAGGAAGTGCTGGATATGGGTAATGCCGGCACAGGTGTACGCCTGATGATGGGCCTTCTCGCCCCCTACCCGTTTACGTCACTGTTTACCGGCGACATGTCTTTATGCTCTCGTCCAATGAAACGGGTCATTACCCCACTTACGCAGGTCGGAGCACAATTTATGGCGCGGGCGGAGCATTATCTGCCGCTGGCGATGCAGGGCACAGAAAACCCGCTGCCGATCAGCTACACGCTACCGGTAGCGTCAGCACAGGTGAAGTCCGCCATATTACTGGCAGGATTAAATACACCCGGCATCACCACGGTCATTGAGCCGGAAGCCACGCGCGATCATACGGAACGCATGCTGAACTATCTTGGTATTACGGTGAAGACGGAGACCAACGAGTCGGGACAGCGTGTCATTTCACTGGCAGGGTGTCAGGCCACAACTCCACAAGACCGTTCTATTTTAGTACCCGGTGACCCCTCTTCCGCTGCCTTTCCTGTTGTGGCGGCACTCATATGCCCCGGCTCAGACATCACGATTGAAGGGGTATGTATAAACCCGCTGCGCACCGGCCTGTACACCACGCTGGAAGAGATGGGAGCGCAGATTGAATATCTGAACCGCCGGGAAGAAGCCGGAGATGAGATTGCCGATCTTCGTGTCCGTTATTCCGAACTGAAGGGCGTAGACGTACCGGCAGAACGCGCTCCCTCCATGATCGACGAGTACCCAATCCTCTCCGTTGCCGCCGCTGCTGCCAGAGGGAATACCGTCATGCACGGGGTTGGCGAGCTACGCGTGAAAGAAAGCGACCGGCTGCAGGCGATACTGGATGCGCTGAGCGCCAATGGCGTACAGGCAGAGGCCGACGGTGACACGCTGACAGTGCATGGCGCTTCCGGCCAGAGCATTGCGGGCGGCGGCATGGTTGAGACCCGACTGGATCACCGCATTGCCATGAGTTATCTGGTGCTGGGCCTGATAACCAAAGAGCCGGTTAAAATTGATGATGCCCGGGCGATCAACACCAGCTTCCCGGGCTTTGCCCTCCTGATGAATCAGCTTGGCGCAGATATCAGCGTCACTGAGCGCCGCCGCATGATTACCAGTGTAAAGGCAGGCGAATTGCCGCGACGCAAGGCCCCGCGCCGCGTGATTGCGATTGATGGCCCCGCCGCTTCCGGCAAGGGTACACTGGCACGCCGCCTAGCCGCGCATTACGGGTATGACTATCTTGATACGGGAAGCCTGTATCGTGCCGTTGGGTTGCGTCTGGTCAATGCCGGGCATGATCCGAAAGATAAAACACTGGCGATTGATGCCGCCCACAATATCACCGACAGTAACCTGATGGACCCGGATCTGAGGCAGGAAAAGGTAGGTAACGCCGCCTCCATCGTCTCCGCCATCCCGGAAGTGCGCGATATTCTGCTGGAATATCAGCGTGATTATGCCCGCCGCACTGAGGGGGCCATTCTGGATGGGCGCGATATTGGCACGGTGGTTTGCCCTGATGCGCATTTCAAGCTCTTTATGACGGCCAGTATTCAGGCACGTGCCAAACGCCGCCACAAAGAACTACAGGGACAGGGGATTGAAGTCGTGTTTGATTCGGTGCTGGAAGACCTTGAAGAGCGTGACCAGCGAGACAGTCGCAGGCAGGCAGCTCCGCTTACTCCGGCAGAGGATGCCGTGGTACTGGATACAACGGTCATGAGCGCCGATGCCGTGTTTGAGAATGTGCGAGGCCTGATTGAAGAATACTGTCCGGCGGAGACTCTGCGGCAGGCGTAAGGCTATTTTCTGTATTTTTTCTGTGTTTTTTACGGCCTAGCCCTTGATTTTTTTCATTTTCCGAGTATGAGTATGCGTCCGATTATAACGTAAACTCTAACCCTTCCGTACCGCATAGCGCTGCGGGAGACCATGAACAGGATTATTATGAACGCCCAAGCTGCTGCTAAGAAAGAAGAATTTGAATCAACCGAAGATTTTGCATCGCTCTTTGAGGAATCTCTCAAGGAAAGTGATGTGGTGGAAGGTTCCGTTGTGGAAGGTTCCGTCATTGCCATTGAAAATGATTTTGTCACGGTTGATGTTGGCCTCAAGTCTGAAGGCCGTATTCCGCTGAAAGAATTCGTACATGGCACTGCATCCCCAGAACTGCAGCCGGGTGACAAGGTAGAAGTTTATGTAGAGCGTATGGAAAACCGTCAGGGTGAGGCTGTCCTCTCCCGCGAGAAAGCCCTGCGTGAAGAAGCATGGGAAAAACTGGAAAAACTGTGTCAGGAAGGCGAGCAGGTTGAAGGCGTGATCTTCGGTCGCGTGAAAGGCGGGTTTACCGTAGATATTCAGGGCGCAGTGGCGTTCCTGCCTGGCTCACAGGTGGATATTCGTCCGATTCGTGACATCACCCCGCTGATGAATGTGCCGCAGCCCTTCCAGATTCTGAAGATGGATCGTAAGCGTGGCAACATTGTGGTATCCCGCCGTGCGATTCTGGAAGAATCTCGTCAGGAAGCCCGCGATGAATTGCTGGATACTATTCAGGAAGGTGCGGTGCTCGAAGGGATCGTGAAAAACATCACCGACTATGGTGCCTTCATCGATATGGGCGGTGTAGATGGCCTGCTCCATGTAACCGACATCTCATGGAAGCGTATTAGCCATCCTTCTGAGGTCTTCTCTATTGGCCAGACGGTTAAAGTGATGGTGACCAAGTTCGACAAAGATACCAAGCGTATCTCGCTCGGCATGAAACAACTGGAAGAAAATCCGTGGACAGAAGCCTCCCAGCAGTTTGAACAAGGGCAGAAATTCACTGGCCGGGTCAGCAATATTACCGATTACGGTGCATTTGTAGAACTGGCCGAAGGCATTGAAGGTCTGGTGCACGTCTCCGAGATGAGCTGGACCAAGAAAAACATTCACCCAAGCAAAATCGTGGCCGTAGGTCAGGAGATCGAAGTGATGGTGCTGGATGTGGATACCGAGAAGCATCGCATCTCACTGGGCATCAAACAGTGTGAAGAAAATCCGTGGCAGACCTTCTCCTCCACACATGCACAGGGCGATGTAATTGAGGGTGAAGTGCGCAATATCACTGAATTCGGCCTGTTTATCGGACTGGAAGGCGGTATTGACGGGCTGGTGCATCACTCTGATATTTCATGGGATACCAGCGGTGAAGAAGCCATCAAGACCTTTAACAAAGGCGATACGGTCAAGGCGAAGATCCTGCTGATCGACCCGGAGAAAGAGCGTGTCAGCCTCGGCATCAAGCAACTGGAAGAAGCACCTGCAAATGCAGCAACCGCCTCTTCTTCTGATAGCGCCGGGAAGAAAGGTAAGACCATTACCTGTACCATCACCGATGTATCGAAAGACGGCATTACCGTGGAAACAGAAGACGGTGGCACTGGCTTTATCAAGAAAATTGACCTCTCCCGCGAGCGCAAGGAACAACGTCCCGAGCGTTTTGCCGTGGGTGATCGTATCGATGCCAAGGTCACTTCAACCGACCGCAAGTCTGGCAGCCTGAACCTCTCCATTAAGGCGCTGGAAATTGAGCAACATCAGAAAGCGATCGAAGAATATGGCTCCAGTGATTCCGGTGCCAGCCTCGGTGATATTCTGGGTGCGGCGCTCTCTGAAGCAGAAGACAAAAAAGAGACCAAGAAGCCTGCTGCCAAGAAAAGCAAAAAGGCCGCCTCTGACGACGCTGAAGATAAGTAGACGGTAAGGCGGCGCTGCTATGGCCATATCAAGCGATACCCTGCTTGAGCGTCTGCACCTGAAACGTCAGGTGACATTGTGGCGTCTCCTTGCTATCGGGGCAATCATCTTCTTTCTGGTCATCTCTATAGAGGGACGGGAAAACATCTCGCCTGTAAGCGGAGACTACATTGCCAGAGTCAATGTGCAGGACATTATCACAGATAATTATGGTCTCGATAAACTACTGAAGAAGATTGATAAAAACGATAACGCCAAGGCTCTGCTTGTAGTGCTGGATACTCCCGGAGGCACGGCTGTTGGTGGTGAAGTTCTGTACCAGCGCCTGCAGAAGATCAAAGAGAACAAGCCCGTTGTCGCGGTGATGCGTACCATGTGCACTTCGGCGGGTTATATGGCTGCCATGGGAGCAGACCGTGTCTTCGCGATGGACAGCACCCTGACCGGCTCCATTGGTGTAATCATGCAAACGGCGGAATTCACCGATATGGCGGACAAGCTGGGTATTACCCCGATTACCGTCAAGTCCGGAGATAATAAGGCAGCTCCGTCAAACTTTGAGGAGTTCACCAAAGAACAACGCCAGGTGATCGAAGATGTGATCGGCAACTTCTATGATGTTTTCATTGATATTGTGGCTGAGTCACGCGATATGGAACGTGAGAAAGTCATTGAACTGTCCCAGGGTGGCCGTATCTACACGGGCCGTCAGGCGGCGGATATTGGTCTGATTGATGAAATTGGTGGCATTGAAGAAGCTGTAATCTGGCTTGAAGAAGAAAAAGGGCTGGATGACTCGCTTGACATACGCACAATGAAGATCAAAAAAGAATATGATGACGTATTTGAGAAGTTTGCCGATGCTATGGGCTTCACTTTCCTCACAAAACATCGTTTCGGCCTTGACGGGTTATTGCTAATTTGGCAACCTGAGCTTCACTAAATAATTGTAAATACAACAACCAGCTAACAATGGGAATATTATGACCAAGTCACAGCTTATCGCCCAGCTCTCCAAACGCTTTCCTCACCTGTATCAGCGGGATGTAGAAACGCTGGTGAATACCGTTCTCGGGGAAATTGCCACGCGCATGGTTAACGGTGACCGGATTGAGCTGCGCGGTTTTGGCGCCTTCTCTATTCGTAAGCGCGAACCCCGTATGGCACGCAACCCCAAGAACGGCGAATCCGTAAAGGTCAGTGAGCGTTACGCTATTTATTTCCGCGCCGGCAAAGAACTGCGTGAACGCGTAAACAAGGACTAACTGATGCGGGAAAACCCGCCGGAGAGTAATGCATGACCGGTTTATTGCTGACCATCATACGATTATTCCTCTTTCTTGTTCTCGCAGGCTTTATCACTTCTTTTATCACCTCAAATCACAGCGTTGTCAGCGTGGAGTTATTTCCTCTTCCCTATGCGCTTGATATGCCACTCTATGCTTTCGGACTGGGAATGTTGCTGCTCGGACTGATTGCAGGCGGCATGATTGCTGGCGCCAGCGCTCTGGCGACATCACTGCATGCCCGCACCGAGAAACACGCCATAAATAAGCAACTCAAAGCCAAAGAGAATGAGTTAAAAGCGTTGCAGATGGAAGCCTCACTGCGCAAAACACCCTCGTCTGCCCTGCTCAGCAGCTCATCTTCTGCCCCCCATGCCTCTTAAAACAAAAATTTGCGGCTTATCGACAGCGGGGAATGTGGAAGCAGTGATCGCAGGTGGTGCCAGCTTTGCAGGCTTTGTGGTACATCCACCCAGCCCCCGGAACATTACACCCGCCCATGCCGCCACACTTCGCGCCTTGCTGCCTGCGGATATTCATAGCGTAGTGGTGATGGTCAATCCGTCCGATGCATTGCTGAAAGAAGTCGTGGAGGTTGTATCACCCGCTTATCTTCAGCTACACGGCAATGAAACACCACAACGTGTGGCAGAGGTTAAAGAGCAATGGGAGATTCCTGTGATTAAGGCACTCTCCGTACGGCAGATCGAAGACCTTGACGCTGGCCTGAATTATGCCGATAGTGCCGACATGCTGTTACTCGATGCCCCTTCCAATAATCCGGATATGCCGGGTGGCACCGGCCATCATTTTGACTGGTCGTTGCTGGCAGGCCGTCATATCTCCCTGCCGTGGTTTCTCTCCGGTGGGCTGAATGAGAGCAACCTTTTCAACGCCATACATAGTACCGGTGCGCAGATGGTCGACGTCTCTTCCGGCGTGGAGTCCACCCGTGGCGTCAAAGACAACGATAAAATCCGGGCATTTCTTTCCATGGCCAACACGCTGGGGGTGGCATGAGCAACACCTACGCATCGCAGCCTGACGAACGCGGGCATTTCGGGCTCTTCGGAGGACGTTATGTCGCCGAGACCCTGATGCCGCTGATTCTGAAAGTGGAAAAAGCGTATGAGGCCGCAAAGGCAGACCCGGAGTTTCAGCGCGAGTTTGACTATTACCTGAAACATTATGTCGGCAAACCGTCGCCGCTCTATTTTGCCAAGCGTACCACCGAGCATTGCGGTGGTGCAAAAATCTATTTTAAGCGCGATGAGCTGAACCATACCGGCTCTCACAAGCTCAATAACTGTATTGGCCAGATATTGCTGGCACGACGAATGGGGAAAACCCGTATTATTGCAGAGACCGGGGCTGGTCAGCATGGGGTGGCTACGGCTACCGTATGCGCACTATTTAACCTGCCCTGCGTCGTGTATATGGGCGCGGAAGATATAGAGCGCCAGAAGCCCAATGTATTTCGTATGAAACTGCTTGGGGCTGAGATCGTCCCCGTCTCCGCCGGGAGCGGTACGTTAAAAGACGCCATGAATGAAGCGCTGCGCGACTGGGTCGCCAATGTGGATGACACGTTTTACCTGATCGGCACTGCCGCCGGGCCACACCCCTACCCGGCGATGGTGCGTGATTTCCAGTCTGTGATCGGCAAAGAAGTACGCACACAAATGATGGAAGCGGAAGGCCGCCTGCCGGATACGCTCGTTGCCTGTATCGGTGGCGGCAGTAATGCGATCGGCCTGTTTGCACCTTTCCTTGATGAACCGGAAGTGAAGATGGTCGCGGTGGAAGCCGCAGGCAGCGGGGTGGATACGGAAGAGCATGCGGCGAGTATTAACCGTGGTTCTCCCGGCGTGCTGCATGGCAGCCGCACCTACCTGTTACAGGATGACGATGGGCAGATCACCGAAACCCACTCCATTTCCGCCGGGCTGGATTACCCCGGCATCGGCCCGGAGCATGCCTACCTGCATGAGTCCGGCCGGGTAAATTATGTACCGGCTACCGATACCGAAGCCCTGGAAGCGTTTAAAACATGCACCCGGCTGGAAGGCATTATTCCCGCGCTGGAGCCGAGCCACGCGCTGGCGCATGTGCTGAAACTGGCCCCCAGCCTGCCTGCCGATCACCTGCTGGTGATGAATATGTGCGGGCGGGGTGATAAAGACATCTTCACCGTGGCGGAACGTCTGGGAGTGGCAATGTGACCTCACGCATTACTTCCCTCTTTGCCCGACTCACCGCTGAACAGCGCACGGCTCTGGTCAGCTTTACCATGGCCGGTGATCCGGATGTGGCGACCTCCGAGCGCATCCTGCATGCGCTGCCGGAAGCCGGCGTGGATATTGTGGAGCTGGGCATGCCGTTCTCCGACCCCACGGCAGACGGGCCGAGTATTCAGGCCGCCGGGATGCGTGCGCTTGAGGCGGGCACCACCACGCGGGATGTGCTGGCAATGGCTCGGCGTTTTCGTGAGGCCCATGCAGACGTGCCACTGATCCTGATGGGGTA
>CAYMGS010000084.1:0-9133 GCA_964390025.1 uncultured Rickettsiales bacterium
TCTGCGCCCAGCCCATGCAGGAAAATGATGAGTTGTTTCACGGTGCCGGACGCAGGTGCCTGCTCGGGGCCGGAGAGAATGTTGAGGGTAGCGGTATCATTCATGGTGGTTCTGCCTCTTAATCGTTGCAACGCGTTATTGATGGCGTATAACCGTTTCCATGTCCAGTAATCGTTTAGTGCTGGTGGACGGTTCCGGCTTCATTTTCCGGGCGTACCACTCCCTGCCGCCGCTGACCCGTCCGGACGGGACGCCTGTGGGCGCGGTCTATGGCTTTATCAACATGCTGCTGAAGCTGCGTGAGCAGATGGAGTATGACCATATCGCCGTGATTTTTGATGCCGGGCGCAAAACCTTCCGCAATGAGATGTATGCGGAATACAAAGCAAACCGTCCGGAGGCTCCGGAAGACCTGGTGCCGCAATTTGCCATTGTACGCGAGGCCACGCAAGCGCTTGACCTGCCTGCCATTGAGCTACCCAATTATGAAGCGGATGATGTGATTGCCACCTACGCACGGCAGGCGCAGGCGGAAGATATGGATGTGGTGGTGGTCTCCTCTGATAAAGACCTGATGCAGCTGGTAGGGAATGGCATTCAGCTCTACGATGCCATGAAGAATAAAGAGATCGGGCCGGAGCAGGTTGTGGATAAGTTCGGAGTACCGCCGGAGCTGGTCGGTGATGCGCTGGCGCTGATCGGTGATAGCTCCGACAATATTCCTGGCGTGCCCGGTATTGGACCCAAAACTGCGGCAGAGTTGATTAATCGCTTCGGGTCACTGGAAGCGGTGCTGAACGGTGCGGAAGAGATAACGCAAAATAAGCGCCGTGAGAATATCATGGCCCATGCAGAGCAGGCGCGCCTCTCCCGGCAACTGGTAGCCCTGAAGGAAGATTGTGAAGGTATCCCTGCGCTGAAAGAACTCACAGGTAAGCCGGTGCCGGTGGATAAGCTGGTTAGCTTCCTGAAAGAACAGGCGTTTCATTCGCTTATCAGCCGGATTCGTACTAAGTATGGCGATGGTTCGGAAGAGGCTGTGGATGACGCTGCTGAACCGGCTGATATACAAAAAAACTATACGCTGGTGAGCACGGAGTCTGAGCTTCGGCTGTGGATAGAAAAAGCCTTCAATGCGGGGCAGGTAGCCTTTGACGTGGAGACGGATTCGCTGAATGCACGCAGTGCCGGGCTGGCTGGTTTGTCACTGTGTATTACTTCCGGTGAGGCATGTTATGTGCCGCTGAACCATACCACGCTTCAGGCGGCGCAGGATGATCTGTTCGGAAGTAACGGTGAGGGTAAGCCGGTACGCATTCAGGAGCAACTGGAAGAAGCGAAAGCACTGGAGCTGCTCAAACCTCTGCTGGAAGATGCGTCAGTGCTGAAAATCGGCCAGAATATCAAGTTCGACGCGCTGGTGATGTTGGCACGTGGTATCGATGTGCATCCGGTGGATGATACGATGATGCTCTCCTACTGCCTGAATGCCGGACGACATGCGCATAATATGGATGATCTTTCTGAACGCTATCTGGGGATAAAACCGGTCAGTTTTAAAGAGATCGTGGGGACAGGAAAATCACAAATCACGTTTGACCGGGTAGAGCCGGAGCGTGCGCGGGACTACGCCGCCGAGGATGCCGATATTACCCTGCGGTTGCATCAGGCATTAAAGCCTTTGGTCATCAGTGAAAAACTTACACACATTTATGAACGGCTGGAGCGCCCGATGGTACCGGTGATTACCCGTATGGAATATCATGGTATCAAGGTGGATAAGGCACGACTGAGTGGTTTGAGTGATGAATTTGCCGCTGAGATTCAGAGGCTTGAGAAAGATATACACCGGCTGGCCGGACATGAATTTACTATTGGTTCACCAAAGCAGCTGGGTGAAGTGCTGTTTGATGAGATGCAGCTTCCGGGGGGCAAGAAGTCGTCCAAAAGCGGTGCGTATGGTACAGGCGCGGAGATACTGGAAGAGTTGGCGGCAGGTGGGCATGAACTGCCAGAGAAGGTGCTGGTGTGGCGGCAGCTCTCCAAGCTGAAAAGCACCTACACGGATGCGCTGGTCAGGCAGATTAATCCGGAAACCAGGCGGGTGCATACCAGCTATTCACTGGCGGCGACCTCGACCGGCAGATTGTCTTCCTCTGATCCCAACCTGCAGAATATCCCGGTGCGCACCGAGCAGGGGCGCAAAATCCGTGAAGCCTTTGTCGCGGATAAGGGCTATAAGCTGCTGTCTGTGGATTATTCACAAATTGAACTACGCCTGCTTGCGCATGTGGCGGATATTGGGCCGCTCAAGGATGCGTTCAAAGACGGGCGCGATATTCATGCGACGACGGCCAGCCAAATGTTCGGCATAGCTGTGGATGAAGTGGATAGCGAGCTGAGACGTAAGGCAAAAACGATTAATTTCGGTATTATTTACGGAATTAGCGCGCATGGCCTGTCCACACGGCTGGGAATTGGCCGTAAGGAGGCAGCGGAATATATTGAAGCGTATTTCCAGCAATATCCGGGTATCCGCAAATATATGGAACGCATGAAAGAATTTGCGCGGGAGCATGGTTACGTGGAAACGCTGCGCGGGCGGCGCTGCTATGTGCCGGGCATCAATGATAAAAATCCGAATATGCGGGCTTTCTCAGAACGGGCCGCCATTAACGCACCACTTCAGGGCAGCGCTGCTGATATTATCAAACGGGCGATGATAGACGTTGACCGGTTGCTGCAGGAGGGCGGCTATCGCTCGCGGATGTTGCTGCAGGTACATGACGAACTGGTGTTTGAGATTGCAGAAGGAGAAGAAGCGCTGGTGAACGAGATAGTGCGCACCATGGAACAGGCGGAGCATGTTTCTGTGCCGCTGAAAGCGGATTCAGGGCTGGGCACACACTGGGGAGAAATCCATTAATGTCTGCCGGTGGGACGGCTTTTTTCAAACTGGCGGGCCAACAGTAGCACTACAGGCAGGCACAATAATACCATCATCAGTGCCGGTGCACTCGCCGCGATCAGTTGCTCATCTTTCGCCAGCTCATAGGTGCGGATGGCCAGCGTGTCAAAATTAAACGGCCTGAGCAGCAATGTAGCGGGCAGTTCTTTCACGATATCAATGAACACCATCAGCGCCGCCAGCATGAGTCCGCCTCGTATCATGGGCAGATGTATCCGTCGAATCATGTGCAGGCGTGAGGTGCCCAGCGTCGTGCTGATGTCATCCATCATGGGCGTGATCGAGCCTAAAGCTGACTCCGTATTAGACAGTGCCACCGCAAGGAACCGTACGACGCAGGCAAAGATGACAGCCACAATGGAACCGGAAAGAATGAGTCCCGGCTGACTGAAGCCCATGTCGGTGGCGAGTGCATTGATGCTTTTATCGGCAGCAAGCAAGGGGATCATGACACCCACGGCAATCACGGTGCCGGGGATAGCGTAGCCCGACGATGCTGTGCGAATAGTTGCGGCAAGCGCTCTATGGGGCTTCTGGCGTAGTGTTTCGGCAAAATAAAGCGCAATACATAGTGCAATCAGTACGCTGGGAGTAGCAATCAGCACGACATTCCAGAGCGCCATCCAGGTTTTGGTATCACTGAAAAAGCCCTCCCTGAGGAATGCCCAGCTCAGCAGTTGCAATAAGGGTAGCAGAAAGCCCAGTATGACGGGAATCGCGCACAAGAAGGTGGTGGCCATCCCTTTGAAGCCGCTTAACGGCACGCGTTCAATCGGAGAATAAACGGCGTTACTGTTATAAAATTGTGCCTTACCGCGCGAGTAGCGCTCCAGTGCCAGCACGCCCATCACGAATAATAGTAAAATGGCAGAAAGCTTGGCGGCGGCACTCATGTCTCCCATGCCGAACCAGCTTCGGTAAATGCCGGTGGTGAAGCTTTCCACGCCATAGAGCGACACGGTACCAAAGTCCGCGAGGGTTTCCATGCCGACCAGTGCCAGCGCTACGATGATGGCGGGGCGTGCCACGGGTAAGCCCAGTCGCCAGAAGAGTTGCGGGCCGGATGCGCCAAGCATAAGTGCGGAGTCTATCATCTGTGTAGATTGCTGCTGGAAAGCTAACCGTGCGAGCATGTAGACATAGGCATAGCTGGCAAGTGCAAGAATCACGATGACGCCACCCAGAGAGCGTATGGTGAGGAACCAGTATTCTCCCACATTTACATCCGTGAAGCTGCGCAGAGCGGTCTGCACCGGGCCGGGTACATCCAGCCAATGACCATACAGTAATGCCAGCACATAGGCGGGCATAGCCAGCGGCAGCATCAGGGCGGGGGAAAGAATACGCCGCAAGGGAAATTCATAATGTGTCACTACCCATGCAGTGCTGGTGCCAATCAGAAAGCTAAGCCCGGCTACTCCAGCCAGCAGGAGCAATGCGTTGATGATATAGCGATCCAGTACGGTGTTGACGAGATGTGCCATCGTTCCGGCTTCATCCGGGGTAAAGAGGGATGCCAGTACCGTACCAACCGGAAGTAACAGGAGTGCACAGAGCAGCCATACGCCAAGATCCGGCAGAGCCGGTAACCTTAGTTCTTTGAGATGGGGGAGGAGGCGCATGGGTGGCTCTCCGGCCCGCTCATGCAGGCTTGCGCGAGCGCTTAAAACATTCATAGTGTGCAAATGCGTCTGAAAATTATTCTCATTTCAGTGTAATGGATCGTGTCAGGTGCGTAAAGGGTTTCTTGCCTCTGGACTCCCGCGCGCATCCATTATACAACGCTGCTTGGCAGGGGGCGTAGCTCAGTGGTTAGAGCAGGGCGCTCATAACGCCTTTGTCGGGGGTTCAAGTCCCTCCGCCCCTACCATCCACAAATATCTGTCAGCGCTTATAGTGCTTCACAAATTCCCAGATTTCCGTGGCGGCGGAGAAGTTCGCTTCCGAGTCTCCCTTAAACCACGACTTCCGGCGGCGCAGCGATGGAATATAATGCCCCGCACCTTCAAACAGGTAAAGCATCACCGCTTTGCCGCTGGCGCAATCGGTGTAGAGTTCCGTCATGATGCCTTCCGCCTCACGCGAAGGTTTGTATTCTTCCAGCGGTACGATGTACGGGGTGCGTTCGCAGGCATTGCGATGCACCCAGATATCCAGCGTGGTGCGTACCGGCATGATGGTGCCATAGTCACGTCCAAACAGGCGTATCGGCCCGCCGTCAAACGGTACCACCTTGTCGTCCGTGCCATTCATCATCAGCATAGGGACGGGTTTTTCCGGTGAGCATTCGCGGTAGAGATTTTCCGGCAGGCTGGCAAGCATGGGTACGATCGCTGCCAGCATCTCCGGATGCTCACAGGCCATGCGGAGTGTCATCATGCCGCCGTTAGAAGCCCCGGCCATATAGATGCGATCCGGGTCGGCCCCATGATAGCGGATAAAACGTGTGATGACCCGCTGTAAAAACCCGACATCATCCGTATCACTATTGCTACTACGGCGGAAGGTCACTCCACGCCCGTCATTCCATTGCGCATCCATCCCGTTGGGGAAGACGGCAATAAAGCCTTCCTGACGGGCCAGCTCCACCAGCCCCCATTGTTCGGCAATGTCCTTGCCATCGGCGCGGCCACCGCCGTGCAATGCCAGTACCACCGGCACATTAGTGGCATCGTTCAGGTGAGGGGGAATAAAGTAATAATAGGTTCGGGTGGCACCATAGTGCTGGAAGGAGCCCAGTTGTACCTTGGGCCTGTCCCGTGCTTCCGCCATACCTGCGCACAGGATGCCAAGCATCAGCCACATATATGCAATACCACGTACCATAAACCAGATTTTCCGTTACTAACGTTAATTTTACGCTACTATGAGGCTTTGTTCACTGTTTTCCTTCACGCTCTTATGGCCGCCGCCCAATTTTCACTGCTGCGTACCCGCCGTTTTCTGCCGCTCTTTCTGACCATGGCGCTGGGCGCGCTCAATGATAATATCTTCAAAAATGCGCTGATTGTACTGGCCACGTTTCACCCGGCATTTCAGACGGCAATGCCCACGGCCATTCTGGCGGCGCTGGCGGCGGGTATCTTCATCCTGCCGTTTTTTGTCTTCTCGGCCACAGCCGGGCAGCTGGCAGATAAATATGAGAAGTCTTTCCTCATTCGCCTGCTCAAAATCAGTGAAATGGTGATTATGGTGCTGGCGGCTATCGGTTTTTATTACGAATATACATGGTTTTTGCTCGGTGTCCTGTTCCTGATGGGATCGCAGTCTGCATTCTTCGGCCCGATAAAATATAGCATTTTGCCCGACCATCTGAGTCAGGATGAACTGGTCGGCGGGAATGCGCTGGTCGAAGGCGCTACATTTTTGGCTATATTGTTTGGCACGATTATCGGCGGGCTGATTGTGATGGGGCAGGGCGGGCTGGAGATGCTGCCGCTGCTGGTCATTAAGGTGGCGCTGCTTGGATTCATTTTCAGCCGTTTTATCCCTGCCGCCACGCCTGCTAGCCCTCAGTTACAGGTCAGTCTGAATGTACCGCGCAGTACATGGCAGGTGATGGGCTATGCGCGGGAGAATCGCACGGTTTTTCTCTCCATCCTCGGCATTGCATGGTTCTGGCTGGTCGGAGCGACGTTTGTCAGTCAGTTTCCACCATATGTGCGGGATTACATTGGCGGTAACGAGGAGGTGGTGACGGCATTTCTGGCAGCGTTTTCTATCGGCGTTGCAGTGGGTTCGTTGCTATGCGGACGTTTTTTGGCCGGGGAGATTACCGCGCGACACACCCCTCTTGCCATGGTGGGGATGGCCGTATTTATTGCGCTGGCTGCCATACTGACTCCCGGCAGGCAGGAGGTGGATACGCTTATTGGAGTGGGCGCATTCTTTGCTGCGCCGCATTATATCGCATTGTTCGCTTCACTGGTCATGCTGGCCATGTGCGCCGGGTTTGTCGCTGTGCCGCTCTTTGCGCTGATGCAATCCCGTAGCGCGGCCTCACACCGGGCGCGGGTGATTTCCGCGAGTAATATTATGGATGCGTTGTTTATGGTGGTCTCGTCTCTGCTGGCGATTTTGCTGCTGAGTGCGGGTGCTTCCATTCCGCAGCTATTTGGCTTAATCGCGTTGCTATGTCTGCCGGTGGCCTGGGTACTTTATAGTATCAGAGATTAATAATGCACCTGCTCGTGCTACTGCGCTGCATCTTCCTGCTCGCCATTCCGGCCAGGCGTAGCGCGAGCCGGAATCTCATGGCACGAGGTTCCTGCTTTCGCAGGAACGACGATCTCGGATTGGCTTGTCGGCTTTGGTTTTATTGTGGTTTGACTTTATTATTCCCCAATGTGTCATCCCGCATTTAATGCGGGATCATACTTGACCCCGCATCTACGCTACGCTTCGTGCGGGGTGACAAGAGAAAGGGATGGGGAAAAACAATATTAAACCACTATATGATGCACCTGCTCGCGTTACGGTGCTTTGTAGTGGGCATAATTAACTAACCTTCACCACGGCATGTTTCTTTTTGCTGGCGGAGATTTTAATCACGCCATCACTGTTCAGGTCGGCTTTCGTCACAGGGCGAGTGGCATCACCCACGGGGGCGTCATTAAGTTTGGCGGCGTTGCTTTCGACCGCACGGCGGGCATCTTTGCCGGAGGCACAGAGCCCTGCTTCCTGCAATAACTTAAAGAACGGGATACCTACTTCCAGATCAGCTTCGCTCACCTGATGCTCGGGTAACGCTGCCCCCGCACCGCCCTGCACGAAGGTCTCATGTGCGGTTTTTGCGGCCTTTTCCGCTGCCTCGCGCCCATGCAGCAGGGCGGTGGCTTCGGTGGCCAGCACCTTCTTCGCCTCGTTCATGCGCTCGTCCCGGTGGGCGGTCAGCGCGTCAATCTCGGCGACGGGCAGTTCGGTAAAGAGCAGGAGGAAGCGCTTCACGTCCGCGTCCTCCACATTGCGCCAGAATTGCCAGTAGTCATAGGGGCTGAACATCTCGCCGTTGAGCCACACCGCGCCGTCTGCCGTCTTGCCCATCTTCGCACCGGAGCTGGTGGTGAGCAGGGGCGTGGTGAGGCCGTATATTGGTTGCTGAAGTAAGGCATAGTATCCAGGCGCAAGACGTCGATGTAGCTCCACACCATTGACAATATTGCCCCACTGGTCGGAGCCACCAATTTGCAGGCGGCAATTGTAGCCTCCATCTTTCGGTGATTGTGCCAATTGTACAAAATCGTAGGCTTGCAAAATCATGTAGTTGAATTCAAGGAAGGAGAGGTGGCTTTCGCGCTCCAGCCGTTGCTTGACGCTCTCCATGCTCAGCATGTGGTTGACGGAGAAATGCCGCCCATAATCGCGCAGGAAGGTGATGTAGTTGAGATCTTTCAGCCAGTCATCATTATTGACCATCATGGCTTTGTTGTCATGCCGCACATGATGCGGCATCTGAGCTGACCCCGCATCGGGTGCGGGGTGACAAGAGTCACCAAACTCCAGAAACTTTGCAAACACCTCTTTAATGCCCGCCATATTCTCCGCAATCGCAGCATCATCAAGGAGCTGGCGGGATTTGTCTTTGCCTGAGGGGTCGCCGACCTTGGTCGTGCCGCCACCCATCAGGACGATGGGTTTGTGGCCTGCTTGCTGAAAGAGCCGCAATATCATGATCTGGATCAGGCTGCCCACATGCAGGCTGGGTGCGGTACAGTCAAACCCGATATAAGCCGTCAGTGGTGTGCCTTCCTTCTCATGCTGTGCCAGCAGATCATCCAGCGCCTTAAAATCGGTGCATTGATGGATAAAGCCGCGTTCTTCGCAGGTGCTGAGAAATGTGGATTGGTACGTCATGGCATATATTCTGTGTTATTCGGGTGACTGCTTTAACATATCCGTCATGCCTGTGAAAGCAGGAATCTGTCTGCTCTGGATTCCCGCGTGCGCGGGAATGACAATAGAGGAAGCATGAATAATCATAAAGCGCGAATAGTACGTTCGCGCCAGCCATAAGCCCGCGACCCGCTGCGCCAGAGCTTTAGCGCGGCGAGAGCGGTGCGCCAACGGAGGGCCAGCAGGCCCGCTACGTAAGCGCATGATAAAAAGGAATATCCTATGGGAGATGTTGTTAGGGCACTGGGAATGATGAGCGGAACGTCGCTGGAC
>CAYMGS010000085.1:0-4141 GCA_964390025.1 uncultured Rickettsiales bacterium
TTTACAACATTCATCTATTTCGCCCTCATCGTCGATATGCTTAATAGTGTCAACAGCCCCAAGTTTTATAAAGAAAGAAAGTAAAATTACGGCGGAGCTAGTAGTGGATGCCCTTATTGGTGCTGCGATTATTAAACCCGAGGATGGTGATAAAGCAAGTGAAATTGCTGAAGAGGAGATTTTAGTCCGACGCTCCATAGAATCGCTCTAAGGCTTTATAACACTTTGAATCGTTGAGTTATTAATTCGGTTCTATCCTGAACTGATTTTCATCGGCATTGGCCGCACCGCATGGGTGGGTAGCCGGGCGGCAGTGCAGGGCATTCGAGCAATTACGCCGCCTGCTTCTCTTCCTTCACCAGCCCGTAAGCCCAGTCGAGCCATGGGAAGAGTGCTTCCAGATAAGCGGTCTCCACCGTTGCGCCGCCCCAGATACGCAGTCCCGGCGGAGCATCACGGTACGCGCCGATGTCGTATGCCACGCCTTCTTTATCGAGCGCAGAGGCCAGTTGTTTAGCGCCGGCCACCTTTGCTTCATCACTGAGGCCGGTATACCACGGATCAACGATTTTCAGGCAGATAGAGGTGGTCGAGCGCGTAGAGGGGTCGGAGGCGAGGAAGTCCACCCATGGGGTCGCCTCTACCCACTTCGCTACCGCATCGAAATTGGCCTGTGAGCGAGCGATGAGTCCTTGCAGTCCGCCGATGTTTTCTGCCCAGTTCAGCCCATCCAGCGCATCTTCCACGCAGAGCAGGGAGGGGGTGTTGATCGTCTCTCCGCGGAAAATACCTTCAATCAGCTCACCGCCTTTGGTCAGGCGGAAAAGTTTAGGTAGCGGCCATGCCGGAGTGTAATGCTTCAGGCGCTCCACGGCGCGTGGGGAAAGAGCCAGCATACCATGCGCACCTTCGCCACCCATCACTTTCTGCCATGACCATGTAATCACATCGAGCTTTTCAAATGGTACGTTCATGGCAAATACAGCGGAAGTGGCGTCACATAATGTCAGTCCCTCACGGGTATCCGGTATCCAGTGGCCGTTCGGGACACAAACACCGGAGGTGGTGCCGTTCCAGGTGAAGCAGACATCGCGGGAAAAATCTACCTGAGACAGATCAGGAAGTTCGCCATATCCGGCATCGAATACACGCAGGTTGGAAAGTTTGAGCTGCTTTTTGGCGTCCGTTACCCAGCCTGCACCGAAACTTTCCCATGCCAGCATATCCACACCGCGTTCACCGAGCATCGTCCACATGGCGGCCTCGAATGCGCCGGTATCGGAACCGGGCAGAATACCCAGCACATACTCTTCGGGAATGCCTAGTATACGCTTACTTTTTTCAATGACCTCGGCCAGTTTGGCTTTGCCGATTTTAGAACGATGAGAGCGACCCAGCGCTGCATCTTTCAGCGCTTCAACTGAATAGCCGGGGCGCTTGGCGCAGGGGCCGGAGGAAAAATTAGGATTTGCAGGCTTTTGAGTTGGTTTATTCATCGTATCTCCTCGCACATGTAGGGGTGTTTGGGCATGTTCTAGGAGTCGTGCCGGGGTATGTAAAGGGAAAATTATGCACGACGATCCAGCATGGCTTGCAGCGTATCGCTTAGTAATTTCAGGTTGGCTTCGGTACTCAGCCGGTGGTCACCATCCTTCACAAACGTTACCTGAACATACTCGGAGGCGAGGCACTCTGTAAGCACCATCGAAATCTGCCATGGCACATCCACATCCTTCATGCCGTGCAGCAGGTGTACCGGGCAGGTAAGGGGAATCGTGTTACTCAGCAGCATATGCCCTCGCGCTTCTTCGATTAGCTGCATAGTGATGGGGTACGGCTCGCCATAATCGGAAGGGGTGTAAACTACGCCTTTCTCCTGAATTTCCTGTTTTTGTGCCTCATTTAATTCGGGCCAGATCAGATTTTCAGTAAAATCCGGCGCAGCAGCGATGCCGACCATCCCGGCAATGCGAGGCGTAAGGGCGAGGGCGGCAAGTAACATCATCCATCCCCCCATGCTGGAGCCAACCAGTATTTGCGGGCCTTCAGTCACCCCTTCAATGATTTCAATAGCATTGCGTGCCCAGCGGCCTATGGTGCCATCCTCAAATGCACCGTCCGATTGCCCGTGCCCCTGATAGTCAAAGCGCAGAAACGCCTGCCCACGCTCACGGCAAACAGATTCCAGATGCGTCGCTTTGCCACCGGTCATATCTGAGCGAAAGCCGCCGAGAAAGACAACGCCCGGCCCGTTGCCTTCCAGCTTGTGATATGCCAGCCTGTCGCCGGACGGGGTGGTAAAGTAGGACGGTGTTGCATCGGAAGCAGAAATTGCAGTGTTGTTCATGGTGTTCCCGGTAAAAAGAAGTAGCGTTTAGTCTATAGCTGTCCTATCACTTGCGACTATGAATACGCAACTCTTCGTGTGCTTTTAAATGCCCACCATCCTTCAGGTGTTGCCGGAACTCAGAACCGGCGGAGTGGAACGCGGTACGGTGGAAATCTCCCGCGCCATTGTGGAGGCCGGGTGGCAGGCCATCGTCGTCTCGGCGGGCGGGGAGATGGAAAACCGCATTACCCGCGCCGGAGCCACACACATTACTCTGCCAGTACACTCCAAGAACCCTCTGGCCATACGCACGAATGCAGGCAAACTTGCATCCCTGATTAAAGAGCGTGGGGTGGATGTCATCCATGCGCGTTCCCGTGCCCCGGCATGGAGTGCATACCGTGCCGCACAACAGACCGGGTGTCATTTCATCACAACATTTCATGGCATATATGGCCTGCAAAACAGCATGAAGCAACGCTATAACAGCGTGATGGTCAAGGGAGAGCGCGTCATTGCCGTGTCCAACTTTGTCGCCGATCATATACTGAGTCAATATGAGGAGGTTGATCCGGCTTCTATCCGGGTGATTCACCGGGGTGTGGATCTGGACGTATTTGACCCGGAAAAAGCCATGCCGCAGCGCATGGCGGAGCTGGTGAAAGCATGGCACCTGCCGGATGACGGTCTGCCAATCATCCTGATGCCGGGACGCATCACCCGCTGGAAGGGGCAGGACATCTGCATTAAGGCGCTGGGCAAGCTGGCGCATCGGAATTTCCATTGCATTCTGCTCGGCCCGGAAGACGGTCATGAGAATTACGGCAGGGAGTTACGCCGCCTGATTAACGATCATAATCTGGTGGGGCACGTGCATATGGTGGGGCCGTCTCCTTATATGACGGAGGCCTACAAGCTGGCCTCCATCGTGGTGGCACCCTCGGTGGAGCCGGAAGCCTTTGGCCGTGTACCTGCAGAAGCGCAGGCAATGGGCCGCCCGGTGATTGCCACACGGCATGGCGGTGCGTGTGAGACGGTCATCGATAAGGAAACCGGTCTGCTGGTACCGCCGGGTGACGTCATAGAGCTGGGCAAGGCTATTCAGGAAGCACTGACGCTTGACGATGATCTGCGGGCACAGGTAGAAAAACAGGCGATGTGGAATATCCGAGAGCATTTCTCAGCGCGCACGATGTGCGACAAGACACTGGCCGTGTATGACGAGGTGATGAACGGGTGAGTGACGGGCAGGAGCGTATACTTGTGATCCGACATGGCGCACTGGGTGATGTCGTGCTTTCCACCGGGCCATTTGCCGCCATTCGCAACCATCACAACACAGCGCATATTACTTTGCTGACGACCAAACCTTACGCGGCACTACTCAAAGACAGCCCGTATTTCGATGCCATTGTAGTGGATGAAAAGCCGAAGCCGTGGCAGTTCGTTAAACTACTGAAACTGCGCCGGTTTTTTGAAGAAGGAAAGTTTGACCGGGTCTATGATCTGCAAACCTCCAGCCGCAGCACCTATTACTATAAGCTGCTGCCACAGCCAAAACCTGAATTCTCCGGTATAGCGGCGGGAGCTTCCCATCGCCATCACATGCCGGAGCGCACCAGCCTGCATACGCTCGAGCGACAAAAGCAGCAACTTGCTATTACCGGGGTTACAGATGTACCGGGGCCGGATGTGAGTTGGTTAAAAGGGCGCTCATACGCTGAATGGACACAAGAAGCGCGGTCAGGAGACCGCGCCAGCCCTGAGCCGCGAGCGAAGCGAGCCGCCCATTGCGCAGGCCAGGAGGCCGAG
>CAYMGS010000085.1:4151-8176 GCA_964390025.1 uncultured Rickettsiales bacterium
TGGCTCTGCCCATAGACCAGAAAAACGCTGGCCGGCCGAGTATTTCTCCGAGCTGGCAGCGCGGTTGTGCAATCAAGGGATTCAGCCGGTATTAATTGGCACAGAAGCAGAACGTGAGGTGCTGGACACAATTGCACAGGGGAGTGATGCACTTAATCTCTGCAACCAAACCAGCTTTGGCGACCTTGCTGAGCTGGGACGTGGGGCAATGGCGGCAATCGGTAATGACACCGGGCCAATGCATCTGGTCGCCGCGACCGGCTGCCCTTCCATTGTGTTATTCAACACCAGCGCCTCCGACCCCAGCCTGTGCGCTCCGCGTGGTGAGCATATTCGTGTGCTGCAGGCAGGAAAATTAGAGAGCATAGCATCTAAAGATGTGATTATGGCATTGAAAGACGACGCTCTGCTTGACACGGCCTGACAGCCCGCTAGATTCGTCTCCTTGCTAATTTTAAGGGTATCTACGTGCAAAGCGCTGAACATTCATCATCTCCTGTCTCTATTACTTTACCTGATGGCAGTGTGCGGGAATACACTGCGCCAGTGACAGGATTTCAGATTGCTGAGAGCATTGGGCCGGGCTTACTTAAGGCTGCTGTGGCGATGAAAGTAGACGGCGTACAGCGCGACCTTAGCGAGGCCATTGCGCAGGACGCCAACGTCGCCCTGCTGACACTAAAAGATGAGGAAGGGCTGGATGTAATGCGCCACACCACCACCGCGCAGGTGCTGGCCCTGGCCATCAAGGAACTCTGGCCGGAAGCCAAGCTGGCGATTGGCCCAACCATTGAGCATGGATTCTATTACGATGTTGATCTGGACTCACATCATATCTCCACCGACGATCTGCCAAAGATCGAGAATAAAATGCGTGAGATTATCGGCCGCAAGCTGACGGTAAAGCGTGAGATGTGGGATCGCAGCGATGCTATTGCTATGTTCGAAGAGCGTGGCGAGGAATATAAAGCCGATCTGATTGCCAGTGCGGACGAAGATGATACGACTGAACAGGGCAAAATCTCGCTTTACCGGCAGGGGGAAGGGGATGATGCCTTTATTGACCTGTGCCGTGGCCCGCATGCGCCCTCGCTTGGCCATATCAGCAAAGCCTTTAAACTGACCAAGGTCGCCGGGGCGTACTGGCGCGGAGACTCCAGTAACAAAATGTTGCAACGTATCTATGGCGTTTCCTTCGCCGATAAGAAAGAACTGGAAGCGCATCTGCATATGCTGGAAGAAGCGGAGAAGCGTGATCATCGCCGTCTTGGTAAGGCGCTCGGGTTGTTCCATTTGCAGGAAGAGGCCATCGGGCAGGTGTTCTGGCATGATAAAGGCTGGACACTTTACCGTCTGCTGGAAGACTATATACGCCGGAAAATCCGTGCGGATGGCTATACCGAGGTGAAAACACCGATTCTGGTGGATCGCACCCTGTGGGAGAAATCCGGGCACTGGGAAAAATTCCGCGACAATATGTTCACGCTGGAAGATGAAGAGCGCACGCTGGCGATCAAGCCGATGAACTGCCCATGCCATGTGCAGATTTTCAATCAGGGAATCAAGTCGTATCGTGACCTGCCGCTGCGTATGGCTGAGTTTGGCTCATGTCACCGTAACGAGGCTTCAGGCGCACTGCACGGGCTGATGCGGGTGCGTGCCATGGTGCAGGACGATGCGCATATTTTTTGTACGGAAGATCAGATTTTATCGGAAACCGAGCGCTTTTGCAGCTTGCTGCGTGAAATATACGATGAGTTGGGCTTTACCGAAGTGCGCGTGAAACTGGCTACCCGTCCGGACGTGCGCGCCGGTTCAGAGGAAACCTGGGACAAGGCAGAAAAAGCACTGGAAGATGCAGTGAAAGCTGTAGGGCTGGACTACACGATTGAGCCGAATGAAGGTGCGTTCTACGGCCCAAAGCTGGAATTTCACCTCAAAGACTCCATTGGGCGCAGCTGGCAATGCGGCACCCTGCAACTGGATTTTGTCCTGCCAGAACGACTGGATGCCAATTACATTGCCGAGGATGGAGAGAAACACCGTCCCGTGATGCTGCACCGGGCTATTTTGGGTTCGCTTGAGCGCTTTATCGGGGTGATGATTGAGCATTATGCCGGGAAGTTTCCGCTCTGGCTGGCGCCGGTGCAGGTGGTTGTTGCCACCATCACAAATGATCAGGATGAGTATGCACTGAACGTGGCAGAAAAACTGAAAGCTGCCGGATTGCGTGCCGAGGCGGATATTTCCTCCAACAAAATCAGCTATAAGGTCCGCGAACACTCTGATCTGAAAGTTCCGGTAATTCTGGCGGTCGGCAAACGTGAAGCAGAAGAGGGAACCGTTGCGGTACGGCGTCTTGGGTCAAATGATCAGGCATTTATGTCACTGGATGATGCAATTTCATCACTGGGTGACGAAGCGGCCATGCCATAATGCGAGCTTTTGCAGGGCCACCATTGCCGAATCCCTATTTTTCAAGTATCTTAGAGAATCAATTAACCAACGAGAGATAACTACATGACGGAATTGAAGACCCTATGAGTGCGCCCGGCAATAAAGAACCGAGAATCAATAAACAAATTAACGTTGAGCGCATCCGTCTGGTAGGTGAAGATGGCGAAATGCTGGGTGTTGTTCCTGTTGCTGAAGGATTGAAACGCGCTCAGGATGCCGGGATGGATCTGGTAGAAGTGTCTCCCAATGCCGACCCTCCAGTCTGTAAAGTGCTGGATTACGGCAAATATAAATATATTCAGCAGAAGAAAGCGCATGAGGCGCGTAAGAAGCAGAAGGTGATCAACCTCAAAGAGGTGAAGCTGCGTCCGAATATTGACACGCATGACCTTGAGGTGAAAATGAGAAACGTCCATAAGTTTCTCGATGCCGGTGACAAGGTCAAGCTGACGCTGCGGTTTCGCGGACGTGAGATGTCCCATCAGGAAATCGGCAAAAAGCTGCTCGATGACATCCGTGAAGAGCTGGGCGACACCGTAAAAGTAGAGCACTCTCCACGACTGGAAGGTCGCCAGATGATTATGATTCTGGCCCCGGCAAAAACTTAGGCACTACCGCAACCTCTATTTACATTGTTCTGTCATATTCCGGTGCTATACTCTTCGTAAGGCAAGAGTTATGCCATACACACAGACATATCCATCCGACGAACTCAAGCTGATCAAAGGGTCGGCCGAAGAAGATATTGCACTGGCCATCGTCGAAAAAGAGTTTGCGCTCCGCACGGAGGCGCAGGGTTTTGACCTCCATGTGTAGGAAAGATGAACAAAATGTCATGTTGCTGCGGCTTTCAGCCAGCGACTGCCGGGTTTAATGGCAGGAATCGACCGCAGGGCTTCCGGCAACTCATCTTCTTTGTAGGAAGGTACTTCCAGCGTGAGCAGGGAAATCAGCGGGAAGGGCAGACCGTGCGTACCACCCGAGCGGTCAATCAACGAGGCTTCGGCTACCACCTTTGCACCGTAGCGTTCAATACATTCCACGGTTTCCAGTGATGACTTGCCGGTCGTCACCACATCTTCTACCAGCAGCACATTTGTACCTTCCTCGAGCGTAAAGCCGCGGCGCAATGTAAAACTACCATCCTGCCGTTCACAAAAGATGCCGGGTACACACATCTGGCGCGCCATTTCATAGCCAACCACCACTCCACCCATCGCAGGTGCTACAACCATATCGATACTATTCTCTCCCGCTTCCGCTTTCACGCGGCGGGCCAGTTCAGCGCAAAGCCGCTCGGCACGCTCAGGCTCCATCAATACGCGGGCACACTGCAGGTAGGTATCGCTATGCAGCCCGGAAGACAGGATAAAATGCCCCTTCAATATGGCTTCCGCTTTTATAAATTCAGCATAGATCGTGTCGTCATTCATGCTAACTCCAGATTATCAATAAGGCGTGTATTACCCAGGCAGGCCGCAGCAAAGATACGTCCTTCTGCCATATTATCCTCTAACAATTCCAACGTTTCAGAGTGTCGTATCTCAAGATAGTCAATACTGTCAAAC
>CAYMGS010000085.1:8186-9057 GCA_964390025.1 uncultured Rickettsiales bacterium
TTGCACCAACTTTTCTTTACCTTCATCGAGCACTTCCTGAGCATTACGGCTTTCCACCTCTCCCTTGACCCATTTCACAGTCTGGTAGAGTGCGGGGGCGATATGGCGTTGTTTCTCCGTGAGATACTGATTCCGGGATGATAACGCCAGCCCGTCCGCTTCACGCACGGTCGGCACACCTTCAACAGAGCCGGGAAGCTGCAAATCAGCCGCCAGCCTGCGGATAATGCATAATTGCTGGTAATCTTTCTCACCAAAGAAGGTTTTGTCTGCCTGCACGCTGTTCAGCAGAATAGTGACCACCGTAGCGACCCCGTCAAAGTGCCCCTTGCGGTGGGCACCACATAGCTGGGACGTAAGCCGCGCATCCATGCTGACATGGGTAGCAAAGCCTTCCGGGTACATATCATGGGTATCCGGCAGCCATAACAGGTCGCAGTGATGCCGGGTTAGCAGGTCAACATCACGGTCTACGGTACGCGGATAGCGTTCATAATCTTCACCGGGGGCGAATTGCGTGGGATTCACAAAAATGCTGACCACCACCTTGTCGCACTGCGCTTTTGCGGTTTCCACCAGCGCCATATGGCCATCGTGAAGCGCTCCCATCGTCGGCACAAAGCCAATACTGCACCCCGCAGAACGCCACAGGGCAACGGTTTCACGGATACGGTCAGGCTGGCGGAGCAGAAGAGGGGGCTGATGCATAGGATTAACGGCTTGTTAGGGGGAAAGAAGTAGCCTAAAACCCAGGAGAAAGTACAGTAGAAACATGCCTGATTCACCACTCTCACGCTATTCACTGCTGATTGACCAGTGCGAATTGCTGCCCGATCCGGGGCAGAAGGCGCTGGTAATGGAGCTGCAAAAA
>CAYMGS010000086.1:0-9021 GCA_964390025.1 uncultured Rickettsiales bacterium
ACGACCTGCGAACGCTCTTCGTTGATCTCAAGACCTGCTGCCATGGAACCGGCATTGGCACCTACATGCTTGAACACATCATAGTAATAGAGTGCACCCGCCGCGGCAAAACCGGTTGAAAGCACCGCACCGCCTGCCAGCCCCGTAAGACCGACTGCCGCCATAGCCCCCGGAAATAAGGCACCGGCCAGCGCGGTTGCCGCAATACCGACCCCCAGGCCAATCATGCCACCCAGCACCATACCACCCAGCTGACCACGCGTGTGCCCCTTGTAGGAAGCCCAGAAAATACGGTTATAATATGGGCTTTCACCGGGGGACGCACCGGATGTTCGCGACCTTAAATATTCTTCCTGATCCAGCATGCCTACCTTTGCACAGATGTATCCATTTTCTTCTATTCTACCAGCCTCCCCCGGCGCAGAGCGTGAAGGTTTTATGACATTTAGGACGCGTCCGGCGGAATAATTCATAAAGTCACGGAAAGGACTTGCTCACGTCTGCGAGTGTTTTTATGCTCTGACGCAATGACACGCGATAAAACACTCACAGGATGACATTATGAGCGAAGTATCTGAAATTACCGTTGCTTACGGTGACGGCATTGGCCCCGAAATTATGGATGCAACCCTGCGGATTCTGGCAGAAGCCAAGGCTCAGCTTAACATCAACACGATTGAAGTCGGCAAAGCGTATTATGAGAAAGGTGTCTCCACCGGCATTCCGCCCGCCGCGTGGGATACGCTTCGACGCACCAAGGTGCTGCTGAAAGCGCCGATTACCACCCCTCAGGGCGGCGGTTACAAGAGTCTGAACGTTACGCTGCGTAAATCACTGGGTCTGTACGCCAATGTCCGGCCCAACCGCAGCTACCACCCATTTGTTCCCAGCATGCAGCCGGGCATGGATCTGGTGGTCGTGCGTGAGAACGAAGAAGACCTGTATTGCGGCATTGAATACCGCCTGACTCCGGATTGTTACAACGGTATCAAGGTGATTACCCGTACCGGCTCCGAGCGTATTATGCGCTACGCCTTTGAACACGCGCGCCGGAATAACCGTAAAAAAGTGACCTGTATGTCTAAGGATAATATTATGAAAATGTGTGACGGCACGTTTCATAAGGTCTTTGACGAGATCGGTGAAGAATATCCCGAGATTGAGAAGGAACACTATATTATTGATATCGGGGCCGCACGCGTAGCCTCACGCCCTGAGCATTTCGATGTGATCGTCACCCAGAACCTCTACGGTGATATTATCTCTGATATCGCCGCAGAAGTTTCCGGTTCCGTTGGTATGGCGGGCTCCGCCAATATCGGCGATGACTTCGCCATGTTCGAAGCTATTCATGGCTCCGCTCCGGATATTGCCGGTCAGAATATTGCTAATCCTTCCGGCCTGCTATCCGGCGCCATCATGATGCTGCTGCATCTGGGGCAGCAGGAAAAGGCAGCACTGATTCGTAACGCATGGCTGAAAGCCATCGAGGATGGCATGCACACCGCCGATATTTACGGGAATCAGAGCAAGGAAAAACTTGGCACCAAGGAGTTTGCGGATGCCGTGATCGAGCGCCTCGGTGAAGAGCCATACCGCTTTAAGAAAGCCCGATACGCCGGGGTGCAGCCGAAAATGAAGCCGCTTACCAAACCGGTGAGACCGGCTGTGAAGAACCTGACCGGACTGGATGTGCTGGTAGAGTATATCGGCAAGGATTTTGAGCCGTTTGCCTCTAAATTCTCGGAGCTGACCGGTGATGAAGCCGATCTGAAGATCGTCTCTTCCAAGGGACTGAAAGTCTGGCCGGATGCCGAGGGTGACCTGATCCATACGGATTACCTGCGTTGCCGGGTGGAGACTAAATCCGGCCCGCTTTCTGCCAACTACCCGGTAGAACTTCTGCAACGCCTGACCGAAGCCGGTTACGATGTACTGAAAGTCACCTACCTGTTTGAATTTGACGGGGAGCGCAGCTATACCTTGAGCGCAGGAGAATAATTATGAAACTCAACTTTGGCCCCGCCGGGCGTTATCTTTCCCCTATCCACCCCGACGGATGGATGTTCATTACCGCCTTTGCCGTAGGCTCCATTGTGCTTGGCATGTTCGCCGACCCGCTACTGTATCTGGGTCTGCTGGCAACAGCATGGTGCGCTTACTTTTTCCGTAACCCCGCCCGCGTCGTTCCGTCACGCGAAGGGCTGATTGTTGCTCCTGCAGACGGCGTAGTCGACAGTATCGGCAAAGTCAGTACACCGGAGGAACTGGGTATAGGGCAGGAAGATACGACGCGCATTAGCATTCTGCTCAGCCTGATGGATGTGCATGTCAACCGGGTGCCGATTGCCGGAGAAGTGATTGGACTGAAATATCACAAAGGTGCGTTTATCAATGCAACGATGGATAAATCGCATGAAGAAAACGAACGGCAATATATCGGCATTAAAACAGCGGATGGCGTGCAGGTGGGCGTCGTACAGATTGCCGGGATGATCTCGCGGCGCATCGTGTGTAATCTGAAAGAAAACCAGACCGTGACCACGGGTGAGCGCTTCGGCATGATTCGCTTCGGTAGCCGCGTGGATGTGTATCTGCCGGGTGACGTCAACCCGCTGGTAACACGCGGGCAGCGCATGGTGGCCGGTGAAACCGTACTGGCTGACCTGCAATCACATGAAGCCGCGCGTGAGGGAAATGAGGATTAGATGAAACTACGCCGCCTGCGGCAACGTTTCCACCTGCTTCTCCCGCTTGCCCCCTTCCCGGACATAAATCAGGCAGGGCGTAAAGAATAATGTGAGTATGGTGGCAAAGGTCAGACCACCCGCAATAGCCGTAGAGAGCTGTGTCCACCACTGGCTGGAGGGCGCACCAAGCGATATACCCCGCCCTACGAAATCGATGTTTAGCCCGATGACCATCGGCAGCAGGCCAAGCACCGTTGTGCCCGCCGTCAGCAGAATCGGACGGATACGATCCTCCCCGGTCGCAATCAGCGCTTCACGCACCGCCATCCCCTGCCTGCGCAGCATGAGGTAGGTGTCGATGAAGATAATATTGTTATTCACCACAATCCCGGCAAGCGAGATGATCCCCACGCCAGACATGACAATGCCGAACGGCTGCCAGGCAATGAGCAGCCCGAGGAAAACCCCGCCGGTGGAGAAAAACACTGCACTCATAATCACGAACATGTAGTATACGTTGTTGAACTGCGTCACCAGTACCAGCGCCATCAGGAAGAGCGCAATACCGAATGCCATGGAGAGAAATGCCCCGGCTTCTTTCTGCTCTTCATCTTCGCCACGGAAGCGAATCTCCACACGCGGGTCAGGTTTCTGTTCCATCAGCCAGGCTTTGATTTCCTGTACCTTGGCATCCGCCAGTACACCCGGTTCCAGATCCGCTTTCACATTGATAACACGCTGGCCATCTACCCTGCGGATGGTGCCGACATTTTGTTTGGGTACACGGGTAATAAAGTTACTGATAGGCACCAGCCCGTCCGGAGTAAAGACACGCAGACGATCAATCTGGCTGAGCGTTCGGTTTTCTTCGGGGAAACGCACCATGATATCGATTTCATCATCGGCATCGTCCGGGCGATATTCGTCGATCTTTACCCCTCGGGAGACCATCTTGATGACATTCCCGATGTCGATCATGGATATATTATTCTGCCCGGCCTTCTCACGGTTTACCTCATACTCCCACTCAATTTCAGGAATAGGCCGCTCATCTTCCACATTGATAAAGCCCCCGATTTCTTCCATACCCTGTCGGAGTTTACTGACGGCAGGGACGAGTAACTCGGGAAAGCGAGAGCGGAATTCCAGCTGAATGGGCTTGCCCACCGGCGGGCCTTCCTGCTGCTTGGCCGATTCCACGATAATACCGGGAATATCTTTCGTGCGTCGCACCATTTCTTCCAACAGATCGTCGGCTTTACGGCGTTTATCCCATGACTGCAATTCCATCTGCACCACGCCGATTGTGTCTTCCGGAATTTCACGCAGGGACAGCTTGCCCGCCTGTGCATAGAAGATACGCACCTCGTCTTTCATATTGGCGATCCGTGCTTCCACTTGTTTTGCCAGCGCGTCTTTTTCCTCTACTGACAGGTTGCCGCGTGCACGAATCAGCAGATTGACATTTTCCGGTTCAATCTTGGGGAAAAATTCCACCCCCGGCCCTATGGTGCCAAAGAGCGTTACAATGACGATGACAAAGCCGCTTAAGCCCGCCATAAAACGCCATGGTGTATGCAGTACACGATCCAGCAAACGGCCATAACGATGTGCAAAACGATGGAACTTTTCACCCTGCGCGGCACCACCCACATCCATCCGGTATGCCCGCATGAACCGCGCCATACGCGTACCGATCACCGGCAGGAAAATAAGCGCCATCAGCAGCGACCCGGCCAGAGTAGCGATCAGCGTAATCGGCATATATTTCATGAACTGACCAACGATACCGGGCCAGAACAGGAGCGGCATGAACACCACCAGCGTGGTCAGCGTGGAGGAGATAATCGGCCATGCCATGCGTATGGAAGCACGCCCGTATGCCTCACGCGGCGGCACCCCTTCCGCCATCAGCTTGTCGGCATATTCATTGACCACGATCGCGGAGTCCACCAGCATGCCAACGGAAAGAATCAGGCTGAACAACACCACGATATTGAGCGTCATGCCCATGGTGGCAATCGCGAGAATACCAATCAGGAACGAGCCGGGCACGGCCATCGCCACCAGCCCCGCCGCCCGCGCACCCAGCGCAATCAGGATCACCAGCATCACCAAAATCACCGCCAGAATCACATTATTTTCCAGATCACTTAACATGGTGCGAATCTGCTTTGACTGATCCTGCGAATAGAGCACCGTGATACCGGCGGGCCATGTCTGTTTTTCCAGCTCAACCAATGCACGGATTTCACTGACCGTATCAATAATATTGGCCCCAAGGCGTTTGGAGACGGCCAGACCAATCGCGCGCTCGCCGTTCACCCGTCCATAGGATTCCACATCTTTAAAATGACGGCGAATTTGTGCCACGTCACTCAGCGTGACCACTGCTCCGTCATGGTCGATCAGCACCAGATTGCTCAGGTCTTCATAGCCTTCGATTAACCCCGGCACTTTGATGCTGTAGCGCCCGGAACCGGTATCCATCTTCCCCGCCGCCACCAAAACGTTGTTCGCGCTGACACGCTGTAATACATTCGCCGGGGAGATGTTATAATTTTCCAGTGCCAGCGGGTCGATCAGGATTTCAAGCACCTCTTCCCGATCACCGGAAAGCTTGGCCTCCAGAACGGAGGAAATACGCTCGATTTTATCGCGGAGATCACGGGCTACCGTCACCATCGTCCGCTCGGAAACATCCCCGGTAAGAATTACATTGATAATCGGGAACATGCTGAAATTCACTTCATTGACGCTTGGCTCGTCCGTATCTTCCGGCAGCTCGGGCTTGGCTTCATCTACCCGCGCACGCACATCTTCCAGTGCTTTGTCCTTATTAAACCCTGCTTCAAATTCCAGCACCACGGACGCAAAGCCTTCCGTTGCTTCGGACTTCATATCCTTGACGCCTTCCACCGAGGCCAGTTTTTTCTCCATAGGGCGCAGAAGCAGGCGTTCAGCATCTTCGGGAGACACACCCTCCAGTGTCATCGAAACATAAATAATCGGAATCTGCACGTCCGGGGATGATTCCTTGGGTACGGTGATATAGGCCAGCGTGCCCATAATCAGGATAAACCAGAAGATCATCAGTACCGTACGGTAGCGCGAGAGGCAGGCAGCGATTATCGTGTCCATCGCTTATTCGCTTTCTTCCGCAACCACAGGCGCATCGCCCTCACCCGTCAGATCAAACTCGGCAAGATTCACTTTCTGCCCGTTTGTCACGTAGGTGTGACCCAGCGTAATCACGCGTACCACGTCCGGCAGTCCTGTCACCCAGATACCTTCGCGCGTCTCTTCGATTACGGTCACCGGGGTAAAGGTTACCGTACCATCTGCCTGTACGATCTTCACCCCCACCTGCCCGTCATCCGCCAGTGACAACGCAGAAGAATTCAGCCGGTAGGCCGGTACTGCTTCCAGTGGGATACGGAGTTCCGCCGCCACCCCGGCAGGAATCGTCCCGTCAGGGTTGGGGATATCCACCTCGATGCGGAACGTACGGCTGGCTTCATTTGCCACGCTGCCGACATACCCGATCACTCCTTCATGGGTCTTACTCCCTGCGAGAACAATCTCTACGGTGGATTTACGTGCCAGATACGGCAGATCAAACTGGGAAATACGTCCTGTCACCTTGATTGGATCAAGGTCAACCACCGTTGCAATGGCACCTTCCGCGCCAAATACGCCAACACCAACAAAATCTCCGATTTCCACATTCACCGATTCCAGTACACTCTCAAACGGGGCTCGCAACTTGGTGTATTCGAGATCAAGACGGATTGCCTTCAGTCCGGCGCGTGCATCTTCCAGCCGTGTTTTCGCTTCTGCCAGTCGCACCTCCGTCTGGTAGCCCTTGGCCTGAAGCTTCACCGCGGCTTTATATTCAATCTCACGCTGGCGTACCAGTGCTTCTGACTGACGCAATTTTTCATGCCGGTCACGCTCATCAATCTCTAAAATCACCTCACCTTTTCTGAGTGGCTGGCCTTCCCTGGCCGGTATTGCCTCCACTGCACCGGCCGTCTCCGCTTTCAGAGCTACACTGCGAAACGGTTCCGTCTCCCCGTACAGCACCACATGGCGCTGACGTGGCTTAGACTGCATCTCGCGGATTTCGAGCAACGAGGCCAAATCCAGTTCACGTGCATTCTCCTGCCCTTCTCCTTCATCCGAAGACGGGAAAATAAGCCCGGAGACAACCCATAAAGCAATGAGTCCAACGACAATAAGAGCGGCTTTGACAGCAGGTTGCATCGAGGTTCCTTAAGAAATTGACCATAACATAGACGCATGAATGTATTTTATCAAAGCCAAACCACACGACAGGCGTGGTTTTATCGGCAATATATTGACCTTGGCATACGAATCCGATACATCCGCAGGAACATATGGATATGGATAATGACAGCTCTCAATATTTACTGCCTTCCGGGCTGCGTGACCTGCTTCCGCCGGAAGCAGGTCAGCGTACCCATATCCTGAGCAGCCTGCAGACACGCTTTGAGCTGGCAGGGTATGCACCGGTGATGCCACCGCTGGCGGAATTTGAAGACACGCTACTGACCGATAAAAACCATACGCTTGCTACCCAGACCTTCCGGGTCATGGACCCGGTTAGTGGGCGTATGCTGGCACTGCGCCCGGATATGACGCCGCAAATCTCCCGTATTGCCGCCAGCCGCCTGAGCAATGCCCCCCTGCCCCTGCGCCTGTGCTACGCAGGCACTATTTTGCGGAGTGTACCGCAAGGGCTGAGCGCCGAACGCCAACTCACGCAGGCAGGGATCGAGCTAATCGGATCTGACAGTACACAGGCTGACAGTGAAGTGATACTGGTCACGCTGGAAGCCTTGCAAACACTTGGCTTTACCGATGTAGTGGTGGATTTGAATGCCGCCGGTCTTCTGGATACCCTCGTACACACCCCGGAAGAGCGCGAGCAGGCACTCAACGCAATTCGTCACAAGGACGCCTCCGTGCTGCCTGATACAGATACACGTGACATACTGGCCGGGCTGATGCAGGCTGCAGGCCCACTGGCATCGGCACGAAACTCATCTGCTACCCTTGCGCTACCTGAGCGAGCACAGGCATTCATGACCTCCCTGCTCGACATCGGCGAAGCGCTGGCTGCACAAGGCATCCATGTCACTGCCGACCCGCTGGAGAGTTCCGGTTTTGAATATCACAACGGCATCTGCTTTGCCCTGTATGATACGAAGAGCCAACAGGAAATAGGCCGTGGCGGACGCTATACGCTGACCTTTGACCATGGCCCCGTCAGTGCCACCGGCGCCACTCTGTATGCAGACCGTTTATTCTCGCCTGATGCACCGCAGACAGATACTCAGAAAGCCTATATTCCGTATGGCACACCGCCAAACGAGGCTGCGACACTCCGCAGCAAAGGGGTTGTCACGGTGATGGCGCTTGAACCTGAACAGGATGACTTGACAGAGGCCGCAAGGCTTGGCTGTACGCATGTCTATGCTAATAACACACTAAAAAACATAACATAAGGGCCACCTATGAGTAATGTTGTCGTCGTCGGATCGCAGTGGGGAGATGAAGGAAAAGGGAAAGTCGTTGACTGGCTTTCTGAACGCGCTGACGTCGTAGTGCGCTATCAGGGCGGGCATAATGCCGGTCATACACTGGTGATTGCCGGCAAAACTTACAAGCTGAGCCTGCTGCCCTCCGGCATTGTACGCGAAGGTAAGATCAGCATCATTGGTAACGGGGTCGTGGTCGATCCGGTGGCATTGTTCAAGGAAATTGAAACTGTACGCGAACAGGGCGTTGCCATCTCGCCGGAGAATCTTCAGATCGCGGAAAACGCCGTGCTGATTCTCCCGGTACATCGTGCACTGGACGAAGCAGCGGAAGCACTGCGCGGCGATAGTAAAATCGGCACCACCCGCCGTGGCATTGGCCCAGCCTATGAAGACAAGGTGGCACGCCGCGCCATCCGTGTCTGTGACCTGCATGATGCGGATGTGCTGGAGCAGAAAATCGAGGCCATGCTGAATCATCACAATGTACTGCTGGAAGCCGCCGGGCTGGAGACGTTTAAGGCCCGCACCCTGACGCAGGAACTGCTTGATCTGGCGCCGCAGATTCTGCCATACGTGCAGCCGGTCTGGCGCTCGCTGCATGATTTGCGCATGCAAGGTAAACGCATCCTGTTTGAAGGTGCGCAGGGCATTATGCTGGATATCGACCACGGCACCTACCCTTACGTGACCTCTTCCAATACGCTGGCAGGCGCGGCGGCAGCAGGTTCCGGTACCGGGCCGGGTACGCTGGGGTATATTCTCGG
>CAYMGS010000087.1:0-7002 GCA_964390025.1 uncultured Rickettsiales bacterium
TTTCGGCTCTTGCGGAAACGGAGAGCCCAGCTCGCTTTCCACCACCTGTTTGTAACGCCCGACCAGTTCTTTGAGCGCCTGCTCATCCAGCTCGGTATCAAGGATAGCAGCGCGGTCGCGCTTGATCTCTTCCAGTATTTCCTCAAACAGGTAATGCTCCAGCCCCAGCACCACATCGCCGTACATCTGTATAAAACGCCGGTAGGAATCATACGCAAAACGGGGATTCTCACTGTTTTTTGCCAGCCCCTCCACCGTGCTATCATTAAGGCCCAGATTCAGCACCGTGTCCATCATCCCCGGCATGGAAGCCCGCGCACCGGAACGCACCGAGACCAGCAGCGGGTTGGCCGCATCGCCAAAGCGTTTACCCACCCGTTGCTCAATCAGGTTGAGGGCGACCTCCACTTCCTCTTCCAATCCGGCAGGGAGCTGACGGTTATGCTGATAATAGGCGGTGCAAACATCGGTCGTGATGGTAAAACCTGGCGGCACCGGCAGTCCCAGCGCACACATTTCCGCCAGATTCGCCCCCTTGCCACCCAGCAGTTCCTTCATGTCCGCGCGTCCATCAGCAGCGCCCTCTCCAAAGCTGTAGACCAGCTTTTCGCCGCTATCTGTCTGCGTTGCCTGTTGTGTCTGCGTCATGTACCCGGTTCCTATGATTTCACGTCCAGTTTGTCAAAATTGGCCAGCGCGTCCAGCGACCGGCGAATAGACGAGAGCAACCGCAGGCGATTGGCACGCAGGTCAGGATTGTCCGCATTCACGGTCACCGTATCAAAGAACCTGTCCACCGGTACGCGAAGCGCTGCCACCTGTGTCATCGCATCAGTAAAACGCTCTTCATCAATAGCATCTTCCACCTGTTCATCCATCTCTTTCAGAGCGCGATAGAGCGTTTCTTCGGCATCTTCTGCCAACAGATCATCGTCCACCTTGCCGTCATACGCCACGTCGTCTTTTTTCTCTTCCTTGCGCACAATGTTGCTCGCACGGCTATAGGCGGTTACCAGATTCGCACCGTCATCGGACGCTAGAAAACTCTCCAGTGCCCGCACCCGCATCACCAGACGCAGCAGATCGTCTTCACGCCCTCCGTCAAACACCGCCTCAATCAGGTCATGACGCACTCCGTCATTTTTCAGCAGTACTTTTAAGCGGTCAGAGAAAAACGCCAGCAGTTCATCTTCCACTTCCTGCGGAGATGTTTCCTTAAATACAGGCTTCGGATAATGTTTCATCGCGTTTTGAATGGCGATACGCAGCGGAATTCTGAGGTTATTTTCAAAAATAATGCGAATCACGCCCAGCGCCGCACGCCGGAGCGCAAACGGGTCTTTAGAACCGGTGGGCTTTTCATTGATCGCGAACAAACCAACCAGCGAGTCCAGCTTATCTGCCAATGCAACCGTAACCGAAACGGGTTGGGTCGGCACAACATCCTCTGCCCCGGCAGGCAGGTAATGATCGCGGATCGCATCGGCCACGTCCGCGTCCTCATCCTGTGCCAGCGCATAATAACGGCCCATCACACCCTGCAATTCCGGAAATTCGCCGACCATGCCGGAAACCAGATCGCATTTCGACAGGCTACCGGCACGCTGTACGGCCGTCAGGTTGGCATGCGGCACAAATACCGCGAGCAACGGGCTCAGCGCCCGGATACGCTCTGCCTTGTCCGCGACCGAGCCAAGCTTCGCATGGAAGATCATCTTTTCAAGCCCTGCCGTCCAGTCATCCAGTGGTGTGTTCTTATCATGTTCCCAGTAAAAACGCCCGTCATCCAGCCGGGCACGCAGTACGCGCTGATTACCATCAATAATGGCTGCCCCGCCATCCTGCGCGGTCATGTTGGAGACCAGCAGAAAATGGCGTGATAACGTGTCTTTATCACCGTAGCAGGCAAAATATTTCTGATGATGCTTCATCTCTAAAATCAGCACTTCCGGTGGCAATGCCAGATAGCTTTCATCAAACTGCCCCATCAGGCAGACCGGCCACTCCACCAGCCCGGTCACTTCTTCCAGCAGCCCGGCATCCGGGTGCAGGGTTACACCTTTTTCCTGCGCGGCTTTTTCTGCATCCGCCTGAATGCGCGCACGGCGCTTAACTGCATCGGCCACAACATATGCCTTCTCCAGCGCCGCCTCATAGTCGCCGGGAGCGCTGATCGTGATTGCATCCGGCGCCAGAAAGCGGTGACCGTAGGTCACGTTCCCCGCCTCAATATGGCCGAAACTCACCGGCACCACCTCTCCGTCCAGCAGGCAGAGAATGGAACGTAGCGGACGTACCCAGTGCAGGCTGTAATCTCCCCAACGCTGCGATTTCGGCCACGGGAAGGCGGTCAGCATCCCGTTGATGATCTCCGTCAGTGCCTCGGCAGTCGGTTTGCCCTGTTCCCGGATCACGGCAAAGTAAAACGTATCCTTGCCCAGATCGCGCGTCTCCAGCTGATCCGGCTTCATGCCTACCGAGCGGCAGAAACCGTCGATGGCACCCTGCGGAGCAGAGGTTTTCGGCCCCTTACGTTCAATCTCCCGGTCCGGCTGCTCTGTCGGCAGACCGTCAATATGGATGGCCAGACGGCGCGGGGTGACGTAAGAGCGCACCTCGCCATGCTCAAGCCGCGCCTCCTTCAGCGCTTCCTGCATGCGGGTTGCCAGCTCACGCGATGCCTGCGACTGCATCCGCGCCGGAATTTCTTCGCCAAACAATTCAAGCAGCAGCTCTGCCATCAGAGAATGCCTCCCAGGTAATTACTGTAGATTTTTTCCACCGGCTCACCCTTACTCAGACTGGCCGGGGTAATCAGCTCATGGCTGAGCAGCGATTCATAGCAGGCCTCAAAGCTTCTGTCACCTGTCATGCAGCCGGGATAGACCTGTCGCAACTGCTCGGCAATTGCTTTGGTAAAGCGGTTACGTCCGGCAAGTTCTTCCAGTGTCTGTACGGCCCCAGCCTGCTTTCCGGCAGCGCCATAAAGCTCATAGACCAGTTCACTGCTGTAGAGCATGGGGTTCCCTCGCTGCATCAGCATATCGTTAGGCTGGCGAAAATAGGGTTTGACCGCCTGCATCATCGGCACAATATCGTCAGAAACATAGGATGCGTGCCGGAACACCGCATAGCGACCTCCCAGCCCATGCGCCACCCAGTCATCAAAAGGAATGAAATCCACCTTGTCACGCGTACTCAGGACAAAGGCTTCACCCTCATGCTCTACGTAAAGTCCGGCATGATTGTAGACACTCTGCGATAACAGAATAAAGGCCAGAGACTGATGGGCCGGAGATGTCTGGAGCAAGATATCGCCGGTTTGAAGTTCCGAAGGCTCTTCCAGCTCAACAGGCGCAAAAATAGCAAACACCGCCGCCACCAGCGTAACATAAATAAACAGCTGGAATTTAATCAGTTTGCCAATGAGTCGCACGGGCGCTACCGGATCTGGTTTTGTGCGTCCAGCTGCACAATCGTCGGCTTCCAGTGTTCCGCATCTTCGGCATCCATGGTGGCAAAGGCACAGATAATCAGCAGATCGCCCGGCTGCACCAGTCGTGCCGCCGCCCCGTTAATCACCACTTCGCGGCTACCTTCCGTACCTTCGATCGCATAGGTCGTAAAACGGGAGCCATTATTAATGTTCAGCACATCCACCTGCTCATAGGGCAGGATACCCGCTGCTTTCAACAACGCAGGATCAATCGTGATCGACCCCTCATAATTGAGGTCGCTGCCAGTCACCGTCGCACGGTGGAGCTTACATTTAAGCAAGGTAAGATGCATGGATATATCTTCTACGGGTACGTATGATTTATTGGCAGCGGCCCTCGTCCACAGCCTTCTTCAGGGCTGTTTCCACTTCCTGCTTCAGCCATGCGCTTTCACGCACACGCGTATCCAGCAACCGGCGGGCCAGACTGGCTTCTACGTTTGCAGCCTGGGTAAACCGCTGCTGTAGAGGTTTGGAAGCGTTCTTCTTCTCGAACGCTTCCGGCAGTGTCATACCCTTGGAAGAACGCACAAACCCGTTCATTTTGTTCAGATCCTGCTCAGGGATGGCCTTCATGTAGGCTTTCACCAGAGTTTCCTTGTAACTTGGGTGGGAGACATACTGCATCACGATCCGCAGCATCCCATCATTGATAATCGGCTGAATAACATTGGCACAGGGCGGGTTTTGCTGCTTCTCCGCATGAGCAATCACACCTTGCCACCAGCTTGAGGTCATACGTGGCGCTGCAAATTCCTTATACAGGGTTTCTGCTTCCTGACGATGTGTTTGCTCATCTGCCAGTGCAGGCTGCGCCATCATTACTACAATGGCGGCTGCTATCCATTTATACCGCTTCACTGATCGTCTCCTGTGTTGCATTTTCCTGCATTGTACCATGACCGAGGTAAGCCTCGCAACACCCCTTAGCAAGCGCGCGCACACGCGCAATGTAGGAGGCGCGCTCCGTCACACCGATCACACCACGTGCATCCAGCAGATTGAACGTATGGCTGGCTTTCAGGCACTGATCGTAGGCAGGCAGTGGCAGATTCTTCTCAAGCAGACTGGCACATTCCGTCTCTGCGTCTTCAAAATGGCGCAGCAATATGTCGGTATTGGCATGCTCGAGGTTATAGGCAGAGAACTCGACCTCGTTACGGTGAAACACATCCCCGTACGTAAATGTTACGTCACCGGAATTCCATTGCAGATCATAGACATTATCGACCCCCTGAATATACATCGCCAGACGTTCGATACCGTAGGTGAGCTCACCCGAGACCGGCTTGCATTCAATGCCGCCCACCTGCTGAAAATACGTAAACTGGGTCACTTCCATCCCGTCGCACCAGACCTCCCAGCCCAGCCCCCATGCGCCCAGCGTAGGAGACTCCCAGTCATCCTCCACAAAGCGGATATCATGTTTGAGCGGGTCGATACCCAGCGCCACCAGCGAGTCCAGATAAAGCTGCTGGATGTCATCCGGGGAAGGTTTGAGGATCACCTGGAACTGATAGTAATGCTGAAGTCTGTTCGGGTTTTCCCCGTAACGCCCGTCTGTGGGGCGACGTGAAGGCTGTACATACGCCACATTCCACGGATCAGGCCCCAGTGCGCGCAGTGTTGTTGCAGGATGGAATGTTCCCGCCCCCACCTCCATATCGTAGGGTTGCAGAATGACACACCCGCGCTCCGCCCAATAGCGTTGCAACGTGAGGATAATATCCTGAAAAGCAAACGGTTTTGTGTTATCTGTCACCGAACGTTATCCCTTCTCATCATGGAGGGCTGTTGTAACGTAAAAGCGACTAAAGGCAAAGGGTTTTTAGGCTTGAACCTGAATTCTGGCCCACACGCGTTCATGCGCATGGAAAAACCCGGTCTGCACCAGCGGTTCAATCAGGCCAATTGCCAGCGCCACTTCCCAGCTACCGCTCAGCACATAGGCCACCATCACCGCGACTGCCATATGCATAAGCCCATAACTGCCTGTTTTCATGTAGAGTAATTTATTGCCCATTGCAAAATCCTATCGCTCTATGATTTGTTATAGGCCAATTATATCATAGATGAGAATCATTATCAACAATTCTGCGCACCAGAGTAGCACTGATATGGATAGCGTCTATATTATAGAAATATGCGTTTATGCATGGCCGATATGGCTGTGATAGCGGTTCATATCCACACCAAGGGATTGCGCACTCATCGCCCATTTGGCGTCGTCTTCCGTACCAAACACCAGTTCCGGGTTAGCAGGCGCGACAATCCAGCTGCCCGCCTCAATCTCGGACTCAAGCTGCCCCGGTGCCCAGCGTGCATAACCAATCGTGAGCAGGCGCTCAATCGGTCCGGCTCCCTGCGCGATATCTTTCAATACGGACGTGCTGACTGTAATGGAAATGCCGTTCGGGCCGGTCAGCGTATCCCCGGATTCCCAGTCACCGCTATGCAGGACAAATCCACGATTCTCCTCAACCGGGCCACCATGATAAATCACCAGATCACGCATACGCGGCGTAATATCAATCCCCAGTTGCTGGAACAAAGAAGCAAAATGCACCATTTCCAGCGGCTTGTTGATAATCACCCCCATGGCTCCATGCGGGTTATGCGCAAAGAGATAGATCACTGAGTGCTGAAAACAGTCCCCCATCACCTGAGGGGTTGCTACCAGCAGCTTCCCTTCCAGATAGCCATCGTGCTTGTCCGGCGAAGCGTGAAGATCTTTATGCTCCAGATGAAACTGGATGTCGTTTTCGTGTGATGTCATGGAATGATTCCTTATAGGTATAAGTATGGGGTATAGCGGCTGAATTTTCAATGGCTCTGGTGCGAATAATTCCCTTGACAGGCGCCGCTTATGCCTCACCCTTCCCCGTTGTCTCATGCCACCAGGGTACACGAGCCACAGCAGGCGTATCTCCTGCAATGATGGCGCCATCCTCCGGCAGGGCATCGCTGCGCAGTAAAGCCAGTCCCAACGGCCCGCAGGTAGAGCGAAGCGCCCCGGCTGGTTTTCCCTGTGCCGTAATCTCTGTACCGGGTGCCGGCAGGGTAGTTTCTCCTTCAACGATATACAGATATTTGCGAAGCGTACCCCGGTGTTTGGAACGCGCCGTGACTTCCTGCCCCACATAGCATCCCTTGGCAAAATCCACGCCACCCATCTTATCGTACCCGTTTTCCAGCAGAATCGTTTTATCGATCACCGCATCCCGGCTGCCATCGGGCAGCCCCAACGTAATACGCGCGGTTTCGTAGGCATTACGCCCGCATACCGGCAGCCCCAGCTCCATCAAAGCGGCACGCGACCCGTACAGCCGCCAGCCCATCCCTGCGTGGCGCGGATCAGGCACCACCTGCACGTCGCTGCTCACGTCCGGTTGTGGCGCTGTTAACACTGCGGCAACCGCCAACGCCTCGCGCAACTCCAGTGTTACCTTCGCGCGCAGGCGATACATGGTGAGTTTTTTGAGCAAATCCGGAGCCCGTTCCGCCTC
>CAYMGS010000087.1:7012-8126 GCA_964390025.1 uncultured Rickettsiales bacterium
CGTATCGATTAAATACACGTCACCGCTGCGCAACAGGAAAAAATCAAAGAGAAACTTCCCCTGTGGGCTGAGCAATGCCCCAAACGTGGCCTGTGATGCACTTGCATGACGTACATCACAGCTTAGCAGACCCTGCAGAAAAGTCTCCGCCTCCTCGCCACCAACTGCAATCAGCGCCCTGTCTTCCAGTAAAATAAAACCGCCCGGTAATGTCATAGTTATCAGGTAAGCCGTACCTTGTGTTTTTTCAAGTGGCGGCCTCCACAGGCTCCTGCAGGTAGAGTTCATGGCCTTGCTGGGAGCACACAATACGGAGCAGCTCCACCATATGTGCCGTCAACGTACCCATTTCATAATGCAGCTTCACCGTACGCAACCCCTCTCCGGCCAGATCACGGGCATGGCTTTCATCTGCCAGCAGGGACGCCAGTGCTCCGGCCAGTGACACTTCATCCCCGCGTGGTACCAGCAGGCCGGTTTTTTCATGCTCGATAATTTCAACAGGCCCCTCAGCATCGGCAGCAATCACCGGTAGTTTCTGCGCCATCGCCTCCAGCAGCACGATCCCAAACGGCTCATGATGGGACGGCAGGCAGAACAGATCAATATCGTCAAAAAACTGCTTTTTATCACGTACCCAGCCGATAAAACTGACCCGGTCTTCGAGCTCCAGTGTTTTGGCCAGTTTTTGCAGACTACGGCGCTCTTCACCATCTCCACCCAGCAGCAGGCGGAACTGGTAGCCGCTGTCACGCAGGTTGGCCAGCGCCCTGAGCAGCACATCAAACCCTTTCTTTGGCACAAAGCGTCCCATCGCCCCGATCACCGGCGGTTCACGCCAGGTACGCCGTACAAACCCGCCGCTTTCCATACGAATCATATTCGGCATATGGAAGATCACTTCATGCGGGATACCGGTTTCCTTATGAATAGACGCTGCCATATGACGGTTAATGGCAAACACCGCATCGGCCATGTAGAGATACTGGAAATGGTAATTATGTGCCACCGCGACCACCGGCACCTCGCCCTTAATGGCTTTCGAGGCAAAGGCAATTGCCCGGTTACCGTGCGCAAGCACGATATCTGCCCTCAGCGCACGAATAATAGACCC
>CAYMGS010000087.1:8136-8858 GCA_964390025.1 uncultured Rickettsiales bacterium
TCGGCGCGAACGGGTCCCACATACCCATATTGCCAAGGGTGACATGGGAAACATTCATCGTATCCACCAGTGGGTTGATCCGGGCCTTGGGGTGCGTCACCATGCCTACCGTATGCCCGGCAGCAATAAGGCCCTCGGCATAATCCATGGCCGCCTGCTCAATACCGCCCAGCCCTTTACCCAGCATGATATTACAAATGCGCATACCGCCATGTATAGCGCCCGGCGCAGTGCTTGTAAATCCGGCCTCTAATGAATGATGATTTCGCCGTCCGAAAACGTGACATCCGAAGGCTTAACCAGCTCAACAGAAGCCACTTTCACCGAATGCAGCTTGCCCTCCAGCTCACGTTCCCAGAAATGCAGAAACTTTTTTAATTCAGGGAAATCAGGGGTGAGGTCAAGGTTTTGCCAGACATAGCTTTGCAGTAACACCGGATGATCCGGGAGGTGGTAGAGTATCTCCGCCGTGGTCAAGCGGTAGTCCTGAAACAACTGCTTTTCTATCTCACCCATAGGCCTCCATCATATGGAATCAAACGTTGACCTGATACAACCAGTATAGCAAAATGCGGCGCTTGTGGCAGCAGAAATTCTATGTTGCCGCGCCTCTTCATATAAGCGGAGCACGACACTGCGTCATGTTTACACGGCTGGTTTGCTATTTTTCACCCTTACGCAGGCTCCTGAGTATATCTCTTCTGGTCATCACTGGCGCTGCC
>CAYMGS010000088.1:0-1050 GCA_964390025.1 uncultured Rickettsiales bacterium
GGCGGTACGTTCTGCGGCATGCTGCAAGGCCCGAAGCCATCGCAGGAAGCAGAAAAATTTTACGAAATACCGACGCTGTTAGGCCTCGACAAAAGCCTTGTAGAGCCCGTGGATGCGCAGACTGCATCAGAGTTGGCAGGCGTCACACTTTCTCAGCCTATGCTGCACTGGCCGCGCAGCGGGTATATAAGTCTGGCAGACCTCAGCCGTGCCTATCTCGCACACCCTCTCATCACGGCGCGCTACAACTCTCACGTGACAGCATTAATGCACACGGACTCAGGATGGACACTGACGTTATCAGACGGCGAGACAATCAGAACGCACTGCACTGTTGTCGCCAACGCCTACAGCGCTGTTGATTTACTACCGGAATATACACTGCCACTGCACCGTGTACGCGGACAGGTAACCCTGCTTCCTGTCACAGATACCAGCACAGAGCTACGCAAGGTACTCTGCATGGGGGGGTACTTAAGCCCGTCTGTGAGTGGGTATCACCATTTAGGTGCCACCTATGAGCGTACATACGAAGATACCAAAATCCGGGATGACAGCCACCATACCAACCTTGCTACCCTTAAGACCATAACGCAGACTATTACACCTTCACCAACCGCGCCGCTTTCTGGCTGGGCGGGCATTCGCACCACCACACCTGATAAACTGCCACTTGTAGGCCAGCTGGAAGCCGGTCTTTATGTAACGCTGGGTCATGGCTCGCGTGGTGCACTTTCCTGCCCGCTTTCAGGAGAGATACTTGCCTGCCGGATTACCGGTGAAATGCCTGCAACCGATGACTTCCTATTACAAAAAATTGCTCCCACACGTTTCTAAATGAAACCGGCTGCGCACCTGATTATAATGGCGAATCAAGAAATTATTAACCCTGACATGGTAGTTCTGGTGAGTATTCATCTGCAGGGGAACCATGTCCCGGTCACGCCATATATCTGTGTTCACCAAAATTCTGACACCACTTATCCTGCTTGGCATCGTCTCGACAGGTATGATCTGGTACATGATGGAAACGCATGAGACGGAAGAACT
>CAYMGS010000088.1:1060-8802 GCA_964390025.1 uncultured Rickettsiales bacterium
TGAGTCACACACGCGCCTCCACCATCGCGGATGCACTTTCACACCGGCTTACCAACACAGCCAAAGCGCGTTCCCTGCAGGAACCTGTTTATAGTTACGCAGACTATGAAGATATTGAACAGGTGCTTTACATGGAGCGCACGCAGGAAGGGACTGCTCTCATACTTTACAGCTCCAGCGGCGAGTGGGATGAGCGGCCTGTCAGCGAGCTGGAGGATACATTCTTAAGGGATACCGCACGGACATTACTAGGCAAGGATGAGGAAGCAACCGAGCCCTTCAGCTTGCTGACCTCGGATGCCTATTATTATTTGTTGCCAGCATCCTACCCCGCACCTGACAATAGCCGCCGCTTAAAGCAGGGAGTCATTGCCGTTGCGATTGATACATCTGCATCAACAGACATGCTGCACCAGCACGCACTACATAACTTTCTGATTCTTATAGCGCTATGCCTTGGAATTCCCATTCTTCTTGCCATATTGATTCATAGCACTGTGATCCACCCCATACGCCACATTCTGGAAGTGATTGAAGACCGTATCAGCGGCAACATGCATGCCTATATCGAGATGCAACGCCGGGATGAACTTGGCAGGCTGGCTGGTGCACTTAACACATTATTTGAGAAACAGAAAAAGGCTGAAAAAGGCATACGGTATTCCAGCGACCTGATTCAAACCGTGATTGACAACGTACCGGGTGTTGTCTTCTGGAAAGACCGCAAAGGGAAATATCTTGGATGTAACCAGGCTTTTGCTGACATTGCCGATAATAGCAATATTGACGACATTATTGGCCATACCGATGACAAGCTGGCATGGCCACCCGATATTGCCGAGCTGTATACGCGGCATGATAAAGACGTGATGCAGCAAAACGCTCCGGCGATTCAGGAAGAGTTTATCCTGCTGCCGGACGGCCCGCGCTGGACAGAGATGCATAAAATACCGCTGCGCGATGACCGCCGGCGCGTGATTGGTATTTTGGGACTATGTTTTGATATTACGCACCGCAAACATGTGGAGCAGGAACATGAGCAATGGGGCACGCTGAACAAGTTACTGTTTGAGTTGGCCACCCGAGTGAAGCGCGAAAGCGGTGCCGGCACCTCACGCGATGCGGCACTAAAACGTATTTGTAAATCAGTCGCACGCGAGCTCACCTGTGATCGCGTCAGCATCTGGAAATTCACCGACAAACAGTCTTCCGTAACACTGCATACGGTCAGCGGCAAAGCCGCGAGTGATCTGACTCCGGGCATGGGGTATCCCGTTGCCGATTACAGTATATATTACGCACCAATCCTGCTGGGACGCAGCAACGTGGCCCATAACACGCACAGCGATGCTCTTGCCAGCGTGTTCCTTGATTCCCGCCTCAGCAAATATGACCGGCATGCCATGATGGAAGTTCCTATCATTGTAGCGGGGTCTGTATGGGGCACCATATGTCTGGAACATCTGAGCCAACACTATTCCTGGAATCCGCAGGAAGAGCAGTTTATACGCTCACTGGCCGATGTCGTCGCGCTGATGATCGCGAATGAACAGCATCAGGTTATGACCAGTGAAATCAGCGAACAGAAAGACTTCCTCGAATTGATTTTAGAGGCCACGCGTGATGGCATCTGGGACTGGAATGTTAAATCTGACACGCTGGTCTTTTCTGCACAGTGGAAAGCCATGCTGGGCTACAGTGAAGAGGAAGTTGAAGACAGTTATGAAGCTTTTGAATCTTTACTGCATCCGGAAGATGTGGAGCACACGACAGAAGCCGTAAAAAGCTACCTTGAGCATAAAGAAGGCATCTATGAAGTGGCGTTCCGTATGCGCACAAAAGAAGGTAGCTATAAATGGATTCTAAGCCGGGGCAAATCTTCCTTCGACCATAATGGTAACGCGCTTCGTTTTGTTGGTACCCATACAGATATTGATGAGCTCAAGCGGGCGGAAGAAGAGGTACAGCGACAGAAACATGTGGTGGATCGCATTATTGAGAACCTGCCGGTCGGCATGTTTGCCAAGTCCGTGAAAGATGACTTCCGCTACATTATCTGGAACCGCCAGATGGAGAAAATTTTTGACCAGCCGCGTACACAGATGCTTGGCAAAAATGATTTCGATCACTTTGACAAAAAGGAGGCAGGCTATCGTCGTTTTACCGACCAGCAACTACTGGAATCCGAAGTGCCGGTGGAAATTTATGAGGAAATCCAGAGTGAGTGGGGCCGCGATGTCAGTGTGAATATTAAAAAATTCGCCATTATGAACACTGACAATGAACCTGAAATGGTGATTGGGATCGTCGATGACATTACTGACCTGATGGATGCACAACGCGAACTCGAAGAACATCGCAATCACCTAGAGAGCCTGGTAGAAGCGCAAACACGTGACCTGATTATCGCCAAAGAGGAAGCCGAAAGCGCGAATCAGGCAAAATCAGATTTTCTGGCTAATATGTCGCATGAGTTACGCACCCCCATGCACGCCATCATCAGCTATTCCCAGCTGGGCGAAGACAAAGCAGGCTCCATCGCCAAAGACAAGGTCATTAAATATTTCCACAATATTCATACGAGCGGCAAACGGCTTCTGCATCTGCTTAACGATCTGCTTGACCTCTCCAAAATGGAAGCAGGTCATATGGAATATCATTTCAGCACGCAAGATATGTATAAGACGCTGAACACCCTCAAAGAAGAGGTGAATATGCTGCTGGATGACAAGTCTCTTACGCTGGATATCATTAAAAAGACCAGTGATATGAGTGCATGGTACGATGAAGGACGGATGATGCAGGTGCTGATGAACCTGCTGTCCAATGCCATTAAATTCACGCCTGAAGGCAAAACCATACAGGTAGAGCTCAGCGAGGAATTGCTGAATGGAGAGTATGGCGCCATCCCCGGCCTGAAGATCGTTGTGAAGGATCAGGGCGTTGGTATCCCCGATGATGAATTGAAAACGATTTTTGACAAGTTCTCACAAAGCACCCGTACCAAGACCGGCGCTGGTGGCACTGGCCTCGGGCTTGCTATCTCGCGCGAGATATTGATGGCACATCACGGAATTATATGGGCGGAGAACAACCCGAAAGGCGGCGCAAAATTTATACTTGTAATTCCCCGAAAGAACCCCACTATAGATTGATAACATTTGAGGTTAGCGGAGCACCCGGTCATGAACAATTCTCACAAAATTATTATTGATGATGAACCACTGAATGCCGATATTCTGGAAGAATATCTCAGTGACATGGGTTTCCGCACTTTATGTGCCTATGATGGGGAAGAGGGCTGGCAAACGCTTCAGGATAATCCGGATACGCGTGTTATTTTGCTGGATCGCATGATGCCGGGTATGGATGGGCTGGCATTTATGAAAAAACTCACCGCAGAACGGCGCTTCCGGGACATACCGGTGATCATGCAAACGGCGGCTTCCTCAAGTCAGGAAATTCTCGAAGGGCTAAAAGCGGGAGTGTTTTATTACCTGACCAAACCGTTTGACAAAGATATCATTACGAGCGTTGTTAAGGCCGCCGTAGAAAACAGCCGCAACCTGCTGCAGGTAGAAACCCGTCGGGAATCTGACGAAAGCCAGATAATGGACCTGATGCGCTCATGTGAATTCACTTTCCGTACCATGGAAGAAGCCGAGAGTATATGCCGCCATATCGCTGATATGTGCCCCGAGCCGGACAAGGCGCTGATCGGACTGTGTGAGCTTTCCTATAATGCCATCGAGCATGGTAATCTTGACATATCATTTGAAGAGAAAAACAACCTGATACTGGAAGGCCGGTTGAAAGCAGAAATTGCCAGACGACTGGACTCACCGGAATATCGCAATCGTATGGCGACCCTGACCCTACACAAAAAATCCGACCATATTCACATCACAATACGTGATGAAGGAAAAGGTTTTGACGTATCACCGTTTATTGACCTGAACCCGTTGAAGGTAACCAAGCTGAATGGTGGTGGTATTGCGATTGCACGCCTTTATAGCTTCTCGGAACTCTCGTATAATGAAACGGGCAATGTCGTAACCTGCCATGTGGATCTGTATCCCTCTACGGACATCACGCAGAAAAACCAAGCGCCAGCAGCGTAAGATCATCATTTTGTCGTTGTTTGCCTGTGATCGCATGCAATCCTGTGCGCACGTGACTAAGAATGGTTTCCGGGTTTGAGGCAAGGTTGCCTCCCAGTTTCTGGCTGATTTGTTCGCAGGTTGCCTCTAATACATTGCTGTCAAAGAACCCACCTCCCGGCAGCATTGCTTCAATAAGCGCATCGCTAAAACAGAATAATGTTTCGCCGGGTTTAAAATTGAGAGAGTGGGTGTTGTATACCGTATCCGGCTTCACACTTAACGGAAGCGCAGTAATTTCCAACTGATTTACACTGCCGTCACCTTTTAAAACAATCGGACTGGGGCTGGCCGCAGAAGCGCAGAATAATTTATGATGCTCGATATCAATGACACCGTAAAACATGGTTGCATAGTGATGGGTAGGCAGTAGCGGATGCAGACAGGCATTGAGCTGCGTCAGATACTCGCCGGGGTTATCCGTGGGTTGAAATTGTGAATTGATCAGCGTGTGCGGACGAAAAGTGTTGAGCGCCGCCAGTAATCCGTGCCCGGTGAAGTCCACGTAATAAAATGCCAGTTTATGCTCACCCAGCCGCTTAAGCCCCCAGAAGTCTCCGCTGAGCGTCTCCGATGACTGAAAAAAAGATGCCAGCTTCAGCGGAGTGCCCTGCAACGCCTCTTCTTTCTCAGATGGTTGTGGCAAAATGGCCTGCTGCATACGATGCGCCTGCCGCAATTCGCTTTCCATACGACTGCGATACTCATGCAGTTCGCGTCTGAAATTCTGCCGGTCAATGTGCACGCATACGCGCGCCGTTAATTCCTCCGGGCTTACAGGGCACAGCAATATATCCGTTGCCCCTTCCGCAAATATTTTTGCCCGGTCTTCTACATTCACGATGTCACTTTGTATGATGATAGGCACATCGCGATACGCATCCATTGCTCTGAGTTTTTTACAAAACTCGTATCCATTCATCTCCGGCATCATGAGGTCCGCGATAATCAGATCCGGAACAAATTCCGTTACCAGATTAAATCCATCCTCTCCGTTATCCGCAAGATAAAGCTGTTCGAACCCCTTATTCATGAGTGCGTTAGCGGTATGATCAAGCGCTGCAGGCGACTCATGGATTACAACAATCTGATTATGGCGATACTCTATCGTCACGTTATACCGTCTTTAAGGTAAATAATTGATCCAGGCAGGTTTGCTGCATGACCGATTTCACCTGGCCGGGAACAGAGTGCAATTCCAGTGCGGCTCCCCTTTCTTCACATAGCTCCTGCATCATTAGTAGCATGCCCACGCCCGACGAATCGATATATTCAACCTGATCCAGCTGTAATATTACAGAAGAACATGGGTTCAGCCGAATAGTATCTAAAATATCTTCGATCACCGCCATACCTGAGAAGGTCAGGTGGCCTTTGAGATGCACTGTCAATACACCTTTAGCAAAACCGATTTTATATTGTATCCCGATATTTGCTCTCCTGATTCAAAAACGGTATCCACAACCCCAGAAGGTTTCAACATTCTACTATATATCACAAGTTGTGAAAAGGCCGTTATAAGTTTGCCGCATGTTCAGAACAGAACAAGCCACCCTATCCCGCCTCCGGACATTTTAGTCTTTGCTTTGCCGGGAGCTAACAGTATAACGATAAGCATATAAGCCTTACACGTAAGAGAGTTCTGCTATGCGTTTACTGATTGCCGTATTTTTCTGCTTTAGTTGTGTTTTCACCCTGACGCCAGCCATGAGCTATCAGGGTGGAGCGGCAGGCAATGTGTATGCGCCCCCAGCAGCAGATGTGCCGCTGGTTGTCATTCGTTTTAATCAGCGTAAAGTGCTATATGAACGCCAGCTATACAACGCGATTGCCAAAGCCGTAGAGATCAAGCCAAGCGTCGTATTCGATGTCGTCTCCTTCCTGCCTTCGCAAAGCAAGAAGGCTGTATCAAAGGCGCAAAGCCAGACCCATCAGGTTGTGACATCCATGCGCAATATGGGTATCCCGCAGGAACGTATCCGTGTGAACCGGGAGCCTGCGTCCGGCATCAAAGCTCATGAAGTGCATATCTACGTAGAATAATCACAACGCAGACATACAGCATTAACAGCCCGACATGCGTCTGTCTGTTTTTACATATATTAAGGTGAGTGAGACGCAACCAGCGTCAGCTATTACCCCTGGCGGGCTTTAAAACGCGGGTTAACCTTATTGATCACGTAAACACGGCCTTTGCGGCGAACCACGCGGCAGTTTTTGTCACGCTTCTTAGCGGATTTCAGTGAGCTGAGAACTTTCATAGCAATTACCCGTCTTTTTCTTCAAAGAGGCGTTTATGTAAGCTACGCGAAGAGAAAAGTCAAGCCTCATTTAGGAATCATGCGGCTCAGCCCATGCGGTGTTTTGTCCCAGTAATACGGGGCACGCAGCAATTGCCATACTGCACGGAAGCTGGCAAAGGAGTGCAGAAACCAGTAAAACGGGTACAACGCGGTAGCGATCCACATATTCTTCCACCCATGCCGCGAAACCACCGCGACGGCCATGCCCCACTGCAATATGACTCCCAGCGCAAATACAGCCAGTGAAAGCCGGAGCAATGCGTCTGGCAGAAACTCCACATTACCGAACGTCTGCAGACCCGATAACGCAGAAAACACCCACAAAACCGGGGCTAGCAGATAAATGACAGATGCCGCACCCACAAATAGCTGAAACCCTACGAATCCGCTCACACCAAACACACGAAACAGCCCCGGCGCACGACGCATGGCCACCCGCCATGTCTGCATATAGCCTTTGATCCAGCGGGAACGCTGCTTGATCCATGCGCCCAGTGTAACCGGCGCCTCTTCTTCTGTGGTGGAGTCCAGTAACAGCGTACGGTAAGACTCCGACGCCAGACGAATGCCCAGATCGGCATCTTCTGTTACATTATACGGATCCCACTCTCCCAGCTCACGCAAGCGCGCAAGGCGGAGATGGTTGCTTGTGCCACCCAGCGGGATGGGCATATCAAGCTGTCGCAGTCCGGGCAGCATAAAGTTAAACAGCGCCCCATATTCAATCGCAAACATGCGGGTCAGCAGGTTCTCATGGCGGTTATAGTAACCAAGCCGTGCCTGCAGGCATATCACATCGTCCGGCACCTGACGAAACCCAGCTACCGCCTTCTTCAGTTGATCCGCCTCTGGCTTGTCCTCTGCATCGTAGATCGTGACAAACTCCCCGCGCGCAAATCTAAGGGCATAATTACAGGCTTTGGGTTTCGTCCGAGGAGCAGAGTACGGCACCTGTATCATTTCAAACATTCCTGCCGGATGTGCCCTGCGGATCGCCCCAATCGTGTCCAGATCATCCTGCTCCACGATCAGCTTCAAATCCATGCGGCTTTTGGGATAATCAATCGCTTCTATCGCCCTGAGCAGGCGCGGGATACTTTCTGCTTACTTATACAGGGGCACCAGAAGCGTATAGACCGGCAGCTCTTTATCCGGTGGCAGTGCAGCCATCATCGGTTTGTCAGGTAATGCCGGTGCACGACTTCCTGCGACAAACAGGAATGGCTTAAAGAACATGGTAGCGAGGTAGCACAGGTTCATCACGATCGCCCCTGTGGCA
>CAYMGS010000089.1:0-8800 GCA_964390025.1 uncultured Rickettsiales bacterium
CATTACCGAATCAACCATTCCAAGCTGTTTGCGCAGAAGCATAATCACATCAACGAAGATATATTGCTGATTTTCACTAATATGCCCTCGTATGTCGCAAGGAATAGTGCACTACCCTCATTTTTTAAAAAATCAGTCTCCAATTCGAATCCTTGTTTGGGATCATAAAGCGGGGGTCAACCAACACTGTCATCAAAGCTTCATTTGCATTACACCACATTACTTTGTTATGGCACTTGCGGTTAAATGTTCTACACGCCACAGGAGACACTATTATGGATGATCAAACCGATGCAATACTTGAAGTGAGGAAAATATCTCGCGAGGATCTGGTAAAACGTGCAGCGTCTGCTGCTGAGATCGCCAAAGACGCTGGAGGAATGCTCGATTTGCCGACGAATGTGATAAAAGCGATGGAAGCGGACGTGATTGCACGCGTTGTGAGCCCTTACTTGGGCAGACAGAAATAGGCGTCCTGTTTTTAACGTCCCACTGACCCAGCATAGTGAAAGTTATGTGACATTATCTGACGGGGCTGAACTGTCATGTGACCCTCCCCTTTACCTGAATGACGGTTCGTGCATCCTGCTGCGCCCGCACTGGTCACGCCATATCTGGAGTTATGACTTTGTTGCCGACCGGTTATTGGACGGGCGCAAGATCAGGAGGGTTGAGGGGGAACGATGCGTTGCAGCATTGCACCAATTATGGCCCCATCTAGGGTTGAAATTAAAGCGTACGTTTCAGACCAAAACGATCATTCTGCATCACTTTTGTCCATGCGTTGACAAAGTCTTTCACGAACCGTTCTTTGGAATTATCGAATGCATACACTTCTGCGACAGCTCTTAGCTCTGAATTTGAACCAAATATGAGATCAACCGGGGTTGCTGTGAATTTCACCTTGCCTGATTTCCGATCTACACCCTCATAAATCCCTTCGGTGTTTGATTTACGCCACTTGGTAGCCATATCAAGTAGATTGACGAAGTAATCATTGGTCAGCTTACCCGGCGTGTCAGTAAACACACCATGTTTGCTACCATCTGCATTCGCACCTAGCGCACGCATGCCGCCGATAAGCACCGTCATTTCAGGTACTGTAAGCGTCAGTTGATCTGCTTTATCAACCATCGCTTCCGTTGGGCCTTCATAATGCTCCTTGTCGTAGTAGTTTCGGAATGCATCGGCCTTGGGTTCCAGATTAGCAAAAGATTTAACATCCGTTTGCGCTTGTATTGCGTCACCACGACCGGGCGCAAAAGGTACTTTCACATCAACCCCCGCCTCTTTAGCTGCCTTTTCAATCGCAGCCGCACCGCCGAGAACGATTAAATCGGCCAATGACACTTTTTTGCTGCTAAGTCGCGATTCATTGAAGTCTTTTTGAATATCGCGGAGTTTAGCCAGTACTTTTTGTACCTCTGCCGGATTATTAACAGCCCAATCTTTCTGAGGAGCAAGGGCAATACGTGCGCCATTGGCACCGCCACGCATATCCGAATCACGATAAGATGACGCTGCACCCCACGCCACACGCACCAGTTCCTGAACGCTTAAGCCAGAATTTAAAATCTCTTTCTTGAGGCTATCTGCATCCGATGCACTGATGAGCTTACCTTCCGGAGCAGGGATTGGGTCTTGCCACACCAACTCTTCAGCAGGCACTTCCTTACCGAGATAGCGCGTGCGAGGCCCCATATCGCGGTGGGTTAGCTTAAACCAAGCCTTCGCGAAGGCTTTTTGATATTCTTCTGGATTTGCTAAGAAGCGTTCGGCAATCTTGCGATATTCTGGATCCATTTTAAACGCCATATCAGCTGTGGTCATCACTGGCGGATTGAATTTTCCTTCAATATGCGCATCAGGAACTGATTGGTGCAAATCTTTATTCTTAGGAATCCATTGCTTAGCACCAGCTGGGCTGGTCGTCAGCTCCCACTCATTGTTAAGCAGGTTTTCCAGATACAGCGTGCTCCACTGCGTTGGCGCTTGCGTCCATGCACCTTCCAGTCCGCTCGTCGTCGCATCTTCTGAATGGCCTTTTCCACATTTGTTCTTCCATCCAAAGCCTTGCTCTTCAATCGGCGCGGCTCCGGGCTCTGGCCCCACACAATCTTTTGGCTTATGTGCACCATGCATCTTCCCAAAGGTATGGCCTCCAGCGGTCAGCGCCAGCGTTTCTTCATCATTCATCGCCATACGTGCAAAGGATTCGCGAATATTTTTAGCCGATGCTAGTGGATCAGGAACACCGCCCGGGCCCTCAGGATTAACATAAATCAGACCCATATGCACAGCCGCAAGTGGCTTTTGCAAGCTACCATCTTTGCCTCTGCGGTCTGATGCCAGCATTTCAACCTCCGGCCCCCAATAGACCATGTCAGGTTCCCAATCATCATCCCGACCTCCTGCAAAACCGTATGTCTCAAAGCCCATGTTTTCTAGCGCGACATTACCTGCCAGAACAATCAAATCCGCCCAAGAAATATTTTCGCCGTATTTTTGTTTGATCGGCCAGAGTAAGCGGCGTGCTTTATCAAGGTTACCATTATCCGGCCAGCTATTGAGAGGATCAAAACGCTGTTGACCGCCACCAGCGCCACCACGACCATCGAGTGTGCGATACGTGCCTGCCGCGTGCCATGTCATACGAATCATGAACGGACCATAATTGCCCCAATCGGCTGGCCACCAATCCTGAGAATCTGTCATCACTGCGTCGAGGTCTTTTTTGACCGCATCCAAGTCAAGCTTTTTGAATGCTTCTGCATAATCAAAATTTTCACCAAGCGGGTTGGAACGTGCATCATGATCACGCAGTGGTGTTAAATCCAACTGCTCCGGCCACCAGAGCTGATTAGATTTCGCCTGCATAGGCGCAACGTTTCCCATTCCCATCGCACCACCGACTTTCGTGGATACTTCTGCATGTACACTCATAGGTAAAGCCAGTGCCGTGACTCCCGCAAGTGCCGTTGTAATGAATAATTTTCGTGATTTCATGATTCTTTTCCCTAGTATTATTCCAGTTTCGCAGCATTATCAGATTGGTTACATGCTTCAATCATCAATACTCATTCCAAAAACATGTATAGCAGACACAGCTAAGAAATATTAGCTCAAAATCCACTTTTTCGATGCCAGGGTGGGCAATCACGTTCATGCGAAAGCCAGCAAGCATTATGCTGTATTCAGTATCGTTCGCCAGATCCACAAAGCGATAACACGCATTATTCTATCCCAGTGAAGCATATTCACAGGCTGATCGAATACGTCGAGCATAGGAATGGGTCTTCACATGCAAAAAAGCAAGCCCGTCAGCGTCAGCCCACAAACATTTAATGGCATTCTATGCAACTCTCCGCGCGAAAGGTAAAAAACCACACCCATTGCTTTTCCTTAGGGGAGAAATTTACTTATGATCATCTTCACTTACCTCCTGCAAATATCGCTTTAGTACAAATGCGCCACGAATGTCACCTACGTGGAAGCCAGTCGCCATATCATGCGGATAAAACTGGTTGATATGCTGCTTTAATGATGGGCTGACATTACTACCATGGCAGCTGGCGCACATGCCTTTCATCGGAATCGCTTTCATGTAGGCGACAGTCTCTTCATTTTCCTGCCACCATTCCAGTTTAGTGATCGATTCGCCATTATCTTTTCTTGACTCAAATTGTTCTAATATCTCGCGTTCAATTGCATCTGGGGCATTCATCTCATTACGGGTTTTAAGTGAGGTGCGACCAATCTCCCAGCCTGTTTGCATGCTGATTCTCTCTGCAATCATTGGTGCACGGCTATAGCACACTTCCACAGCTTTCTTCGGACCTCCTGATTGCATCGCTGACATCAGTTCTTGTTTGAGCGCCTTTTGGAAGGTCATCGTCGCTTCGCGCGCTTCCGTTACATAGGCAGGCACTTCTTCTTCGGCATACACAGGTGACACAATGATGCTCAGAATTAAAACAAGAATTGACCTTTGAACAAGAAGGATGGGGTGATGGTAACAAACCATATGCAAGTTGCCCGCTAGCTATTTTTAGTATCGCTAAATTGCTCATAAGCCAGCATAGCATCCGCAGCATACATAAGCGATGGACCACCGCCCATATAGATGGCCATGCCCAGTGTTTCTTGAATTTCTTCTTTCGTAGCACCTAAATCCACCAACGCTTTCGCATGGAATCCTATGCAGCCATCGCAGCGCGTGGACACCCCAATCGCCAGAGCAATAAGCTCCTTTGTCTTTTTATCAAGGACTCCGTCTTCGGTTGCAGCTTTCGCCATGGCAGAAAAACCCTGCATGGTGTCGGTGATATCAGAGCGAAGTGTTTTCATACCGTTACTGATGCGTTTGGTGATTTCAGGATACGATTTAGACATGTTTACCTCATTGTTATTGGTTGTGATAATGCTTGATTATTTTAGCAACTGCTAATACAATGTCAATATGAAACCATCTGATACACATGACAGCTTAGCTATCATGGAGCGTAATGCATCAAAGGCAGAAGCCATGCTTAAATCCTTGGCTAATGCTAAGCGCCTGATGATTCTGTGTTATCTAGTGAAATCAGAGCATACGGTAGGTGAACTAGCTGATCTAGTTGGATTATCTCACTCGGCATTGTCTCAGCATCTCGCTAAAATGCGAGAAAGCGAACTCGTAGTTTCTGACAAGCGAGGCCAACAGGTCTATTATCACATTGCGAGCCCTGAGGTGGGGGCTATATTATCAACACTTTACCTCATTTACTGTAGAGAATAGTATAGCAAAATAATAAGGTATTATTATAATGGTTCAAAACATAGGTGTGCAAACAGCAAAACAATGGCTGGATAAGAACGAAGCGATATTGATCGATGTTCGTGAGCCTGCGGAACATGCGTCACAAAAGATTTCTGGAGCGGCATTACATCCGGTCGGTTCAATTTGTTGTAACGACATTCCCAAAACGGACAAGAAAATTCTGATTCACTGCCAGAAAGGGATGCGCGGCAGCAATGCGTGCCAAAAGCTGATGGCAGAAAATGAGGAGCTGGAGGTTTATAATATCGAAGGTGGCATTGAAGCATGGCAGCAAGCAGGACTTCCCGTTGAAAGCAGCGGCAAGAAGATATTACCCTTGGATCGTCAGGTACAACTCACTATTGGCCTGAGCGTGTTCATCTTTGGGCTGCTCGGTTATTTTGTGAATCCTGCCTTTGCATTGGGAGCAGCCTTATTTGGTGCAGGCCTGACGAATGCTGGGCTGACTGGGTGGTGTGGACTTGCCAAACTCATGGCGAAGATGCCGTGGAATCAGTGATCTGATAATCATCTGCTTAATGTCCCAATGATTGAGGTGCGCGTATGACTATATTTGCTGATCAATACCCAATGAGGAAATCAGCTCATAATAGCCGATCAGTACAAGCAGGAAGAAAATAAACAAGATCACTTCATGCTTAAAATGGTGTGAGTGAAAAAAGGCGCGGTCACGATGATGGAGTACATCCATCAACTCATCACCGAATCGAATGGATAGGAAGGTTCCTGCGCCTGAGAGCAGAATAACAACCCAATAGGGATAAGGTGTTGTGATGATTTGATACAAGAGCTTGGTCATGATGGTGGTGTCGTAATAGCTTCCATTATAGGTCAGCATCAATAAGTTAATGAGTATTGCGACTGCCCAAACAACTATTTCAGAAATGACCATACGGATTCCAAACAGCAGCCGTAGCGGGAAATCCAAGAGAAAACCTGCATCGGCAACGGGCGTGCATAAGACGAAAAAGCTCCATGTGAGGAGTGCTGCCACTCCACCTGTCAGCAGATCATACTGATAAGTCAGATACGCAAAGTATCCAACCATGAGCAGTAGCAACAGACCGAACTTGATGAAAACCTGTTTTGATGGATGCTGCGTTTTATTCATAAGGCAAGCATCTGACAGTCAGTCTAAAATTACAAGGATTATAGAGATATGAGAGTAATATTTCCGCAATTAGAAGCGCATATTGGAGGCGGCATGAGCCTTAGGGTGACACCAAGCAGAACCTACCATACTGGATAATGTCTCTCAGCTCAATCAAGCAGCATCCAGCCGCCTAAACCTATCAGCAAAACACCACCAATAGCTTGGCTATAAGCAGCATATCGGCTATCGAGTACTCTCTGTACCGCGAACGCAGCAAGAGCAAAAATCACCAAGTCATCCAGCATGAAAAAGAGCACATACAGCAGGATGTAGAGGTAATAGCTAATGGTGGGCAAATCCATCAGTGAAAGTGTATGCGTGTAAATCGCAGGCAACGCCGCAGAGCAGACAAACTCAATGGCATTGACCGCAAAAGCAAGCCCCACCATGCCGATGATGCTTGAAAGGCCAATTGGCGCATTGATGACGCTGCGTATTTTCCCGATGGTGCGTTGACGGCTCTCTATATCGCCAACATGGCACGTAACCTGACCACTATTGCGGATCAGCTCATAAAGGTGATTGATACCAAAGCCAATAGCGCTAAGACCGATCAGCAAGGTCAAAGGTCGTGTGTATTGACGCCTTCCGGCTTGAGATGAACCAGAAGCTTGACGCGATCATCAGCGCCACGCTCTAACGCTGCGGCCTCAGTGTTCGATATCCCGGCCGTGCCACGCCCAAAAGTAGGCAGGCGCTTTCATCGAGAGACCGCGAGCCTGACAATGTCTGGGGTGTATCCCTTCAGCGCAAGTTGGATGAAATGGCGTGAATTGTTAAGGTGATGTTCTGCTGATTTTTACGAACCTTCCTTCGGGAATATCTCGTAAAACAGTGACTTTTCCTGCCTGATAGATAAACCAATCGCCAATTCGAATCCTTGTTTGACATTAGCATTGGCGTTTATCGTGCGCGTCAGCTCGTTTACAATCAGGCCAATATGCTTGCGTGAATCAACGGCTTGTTATGTAATGATGCCTAAATAAACACTCAATTTGAACGCCCAAAGATGTAATGACCGAAAAATCAAAACCTGAACTCGCACCAGAAACCGCCCCTGACTATGAAGGCAACCCGAAGCTGGAAGAAGTTGAAGCCCTCATTGAGGCAAAGCGCCAATCAAATGAGATGGACGAAAGCGTCATTGAAAGCATAGTTGCTTACGTTGAGGAACAGATAGCCCCTTTTACCCTGAACAAAAAAGGCCAGAACGGAATTAAGGCTTGGGGCTGTCCGAAATTTCAGCTTTTCGGATATAATTGATGCCGTGGATATATCCGCTAAGAAATACCTAAAATATAATTCGGATGATGAGCTGGATCGTGATAGCGCGGAAGTTTATATCAAGAAAATTGGCGGAATCCTTAACCTAAAAGGACCACCGCCATCAGACCTAAAGATCGCTTACGTTAAGGGCATTTGCCGCAACCGCTTCCACTATTGGAAGGACTGGCATGGAACGCAGATACTGCAAGACTATGTGGCAGCCCCAACTGCAAATATAGCGAAGATGATGTGGTCGCAGATTTTGATGAAGAAGTGATACCCAAGACCAAAACCTGCAATAATTGGTCGCAATGGCGTAACATGATGGAACGCTGGACTGAGCAGGTTAACGGTTGGGCGAAGGATTTAGAAGCAGGTCAGCAGGAACAACAGCCATACGAACAACCCGACATTGAAAGCTATGGGCGTTGTGATGGCGCAATCATACACAGACAGCCTCTCAGACAATGTAAAGCGTAGTGTCAGGCACAAAATAAACAAGGGCGAATGGAGCGGCCCAGCACCTCTCGGCTACCTTAACAGCACGGATGAGCAAACAGGACAGAAAACCATTATCCCCGACACTGAGCGTGCTTTTCTGATTAAACGCCTTTTTAGCGACTATGCCAGTGAAGCCTATTCACAGGCTGATCTGATACGTCGGGCAAAAGAATGGGGCTTAACGGGCAAAAAAGGTAAGCCTGTCAGCCCACAAACCTTCAATGGCATCCTACGCAACCCATTTTACTACGGTATGATGCTGGTCAAAGGCGAGCTTCACCCACATATCTATGAGCCACTTATCAGCAAGGAACTGTTCGACAAATGCCAAGCTATCCGCACAGGCAGACATCCTGCACCAGTTGTGACCAACACCAAACATGAGTTTCTGTTTCGTGGGATGCTTAAATGCGCTGTATCTGGCCGCATCGTCTCTTGCGACCTCAAAAAGAAAAAACACATCTATCTGATCTGCCGGAAACCTGATGATGCGTCAAAGAAGCTGTTCATCAATGAAAAGGAAGTGCTGGAACAAATCAGAGCCGTCTTTGCATCCATTCAGATACCAGAAGTCGTTATGGATAGCATTATGCCGCACTTACGCACCCTTCATGAATCAGAGAAGGACTTTCACCACCAAAGCATCAAGACGCTGCATAAGGAAAGCGAGCAGATCAGTCAAAAGCTTGATGACCTGCTCGACCTGCTCATGGATAAGAGTATTACTAAGGATGCTTATGACAGAAAATATGCGCAGCTCTGCAACCGCCGACTTGAAATCAACGAACAGTTGGAACGGCACCATACCGGTAACGAACAATTCAAAACTGCCCTTAGCAGCCTGATTGCAATAGCTTCCAAGGCACTCGATCTATTTGACCGTTCGAACACGGACGAAAAGCGCCAGCTTATCGGATATATGTTTTCGAACCTTGAGTTGGAAGGCGCAAAGCTGCGGTTTACCTTGCGAAAGCCGTTCAACTTCTTCGTTGATTTAGCGTCTTATAAAGAATGGCTCCCCGGGCCGGATTCGAACCAGCGACCGATCGGTTAACAGCCGA
>CAYMGS010000090.1:0-7782 GCA_964390025.1 uncultured Rickettsiales bacterium
CCCCGGCCGCTCCGACCGTTCCGCAGGCGGTCGCCAGGAAGGAAGAAACACCGGTTGCCAGGTCTGCCAGTGTTGGCGGCATGTTCTCCCGTGAAGCGCCCTTAACGGAAGCGGCATCCTGAGCCCGGCTTAAAGGCTGATGCCTTATATACTCCTGTATCTGATCGTTGGTTTAGTGGTGGTTGCGCTTCTGCACCGCACGTTGCGCGCCTATACGCAGATGAGCCCTGCCGAAGTGAAGCGTAAGGGCGGCATTGCCGCCGGTATAGGTCTGGTGATTGGCAGTTTGTTTTCCCCGAGACTGCGTCGCTTCGCATGGATGGCGTTAGCCTTTATGCCATGGGGTTCCCGTGCAAGAGGCCATGGAAGAGCATCTGCCGGTAATGCGTCCTCTTCTACTGGCGCCATGACTGCGGAAGAGGCACGCGATATACTGGGTGTGGAAAAGGGTGCCGGCAAAGACGAGATAGAGACTGCCTACAAGCGCCTGATGCGCAGTCATCACCCGGATCAGGGTGGAAGCGATTATTTTGCCAAGAAGCTGAATGAAGCGAGAGAGGTGCTGCTTGGGCGCAGGTAGGACTTGTGTTGCGTGCCGCGCTCCATTACACCAAAGGCAGGGCGCCCGTAGCTCAGCTGGATAGAGCATCCGCCTTCTAAGCGGACGGTCAGGGGTTCGAATCCTCTCGGGCGCGCCACCGTGACCCAGAACGAGCATCTACCGCTTCTCTCGTCACTCGTGTGGTTATGCTGCCTACGCGTCGCTTCTCGTTCATAGTATCTGCTCATTCTGGGTCACGGTGATACGTTAGGGGGGTGAGAACCCGGGATCGACAATTCTGCAGTAAGCGGAATTGGACTGGGTGGACATCACCCAGCCCGTAGGGCGAGGGTCAGCAGACCCGAGTCAATCCTCTCGGGCGCGCCACCCTTTCATAGAGCAGAAAAGCATGTTTCAGGTGACCATGACGCGTGGTTTATGAGCGGTATATCACGGCAATTCTGTGCGCTGGTTTATGTATTAACCCTAATAAAAAGCAAGTAAGACCGGCCTATTGTCACAGAACTGTAATAATTGTTTCACAAAACTGTCGAAGGGATGTGGTTTAATGGTGTACTCGCCTATATTCGTGCCGCATAAAAGGGTGCACACAACAGATAAGAGCGGGAAAACCGGTGTGAAAAGGCAAAGGGGAAGCAGCGATGACCATACTAAGAACAGAAGCCGAGGTCGAGGCGTTTAAGAATGATGATGATTTTCAGGGTCTTATCGATAAGACCATGCAGGATGGTGTGGCAGATTCCGTATCTGCTACTGATCGGACTACAATACGGGAAAAACTTGCGGCCCAGTTTCAAGACAGGATGCTGGATATGGTTCGCAATGGAGACGCGGTACAATTCGGTGTTTTGAACGATCGGGAAAGAAGAGCCTTGGAGGGCCACTCCGGGAAGTATTTTCATGCAGAGGCTTTGGTCAATATTGCCCTTGATGACATATATAACGGCCCGGCACCGACGGATGGCATGTATCTGAATCAGGGAACGCAAGGGGTGGATGATCTAAGTCTTGGGAGTGGCGGCGGCGATGGTATGTTCGCGGGAGTTACCGCTGAAAGCGACCCACTTGATCTGGGTGGAACGCCTGCTGCTGCCGGAGTAGCAGCAGCGACGGCAGGTGTTGCCGCAGCAGAAGCAACGGGCACACACCTTGATGATCTCATGGAACAAGCTAATGCTGCCGGTGTGGATATGGATATGCTGCGGCAAAAACTGGCTGAGCTTGAAGCAAGAAATTTAGGTAATTTAGGGATGAGCCCGGCAGAGTTGGTGAGGTCAGAAATTACCAATCAGGAAAATCTTGATGTTGCCAATAAGTACGGCGAGCAGGTGGAGCCTGATGTGGACATTCATGACGTACTAGCTGCACAACAGGCAGAAAGAGAGGCACGCCAGGCGGAAGCTGCGGCGGCGTTTGAGGGACGCGAGTCTCCGGATTTGGATGATTTCCCTGACCGTACCACAGAACCAGCAGCAGCGCAGCCAGAACCAGCCGTTGGTGATGATATGGAGGCGGTTTCTGTGGAAGATGCCATGCGCCAAAGTGATGCGCAGGCACAGGAAAATGATGCGCAGATCGCTCAACCCGCAGAACCAGAGCCGGCTATGGTGGCGGATAAGTACGGCGAGCAGGTGGAGCCTGATGTGGACATTCATGACGTACTAGCTGCACAACAGGCAGAAAGAGAGGCACGCCAGGCGGAAGCTGCGGCGGCGTTTGAGGGACGCGAGTCTCCGGATTTGGATGATTTCCCTGACCGTACCACAGAACCAGCAGCAGCGCAGCCAGAACCAGCCGTTGGTGATGATATGGAGGCGGTTTCTGTGGAAGATGCCATGCGCCAAAGTGATGCGCAGGCACAGGAAAATGATGCGCAGATCGCTCAACCCGCAGAACCAGAGCCGGCTATGGTGGCGGAGGCATCTCATGTGGCAGCGGTGGTTGATAACCCGGAGTTTAGCCCGGCGCAGACGCAGTTGTTAGAACAAGGCGTGGAACAACGCGCATCATTTGGCAATGTTTCAGCTGATGAAAAAGTGGTAGTGAGTCACGCACAGGAAAAACTGGCCAGCCTGGGGTACGAGTTAAACCCGAGAGGCACCTTTAAGAATGACGGAATTGATGGCCTGCACGGGTCTGTGACGACCGAAGCGGTGAAGCAGTTCCAGAGGGATAACGGTCTGGAAGTCGATGGTGAAATTGATAAGGATCTGATGGCCAAGATAGACCAGAAGGTTGCTCAGAGATCACAATCCCAAGGTGTGGATCAACAGTCTCCGGAGGTTGATGCGAATGGGGTGGGATGTGAAACACAGGCCATTACGCCGGAGAATGCGTCGACCATTGATATGGCATTACAGGGTTTTGCGCCGCCAGACAGTCTGGCCGCATCCATGCAGGATGCTAGTGATGCATTCGTGGCAGCCAGTACTGCGACAGGAGTCGATCCTCATCTCGATCAGCATGCGCGCGCCTAATTACTGAACTCGTATACTATGTCATTTCCAATATGCCTCTTCCCGGGCCTGTATGCTTCTGCGTTACCCACCCGCGTCGTCATATTATCCGGTTAGCACGCCTCTCTTTTTGTAATGTTTTAGTTATTCTCTGACATGATTATAATAACATGGACTTGCACACCGCTTATACAGTGATGGGTGTAAAACCCGGTACAGGTGACGCTGAAATCAAGCAGCGTTACCGCGAGCTTATTAATGATCTGCATCCGGACAAAGTACAGGGTCGTGGCGGTGGGGAAGAGGCCGTTCAACAGGCTACTGAGCGTTTGAGCTGCGTAAATGATGCTTACGATGTGCTGGTACGCAAAAAACATCAGGGCGATCCTACGGATGATCTGTGGGCTTCTATGAGGGATCTGGTGGAAAGCTATAGTGAGCTATGCTTTTCAATGCCTGAGAATATTGCCAGAATCACCCATGCGGCATGTGTTGCCGCTGTACGGCTGAACCCTGCAATGCAATTCTGGTATGGTGATCGGCAGCCATTTAGTCAGCCTGCGGCCCAGCCATCTCCGGAAGCAAATACGGATGATCTGGAACCGCAGGGGCGTCTGGTTGACATGAGAAAACATGTCCGTACCTAACCCTGTTGTTACAATTAACCTGTACCATTACGCGCTACAATAGACATAGAAATTAACAATTGCTGCATAGAAAAAGATTAATTTCTATGGTTCTCACCGAAATTTATTAAATAAATACAAGGGCAATATGTAAACATATGCACTTTAAGTAATTGTTTTTTCTATTTTAATAAAACTTTCGACAAAATCTTCCGATATTTAGCCGGTATTTTAATTAACCTTTAACGTTTTAATGAGAAGATAAGACTATACAACAAGGCGAAAGCCAAAGCGAGGTAAGGGTGACCATCAGTCAGTTAGATATTCAGCAGCTTGTGCAGGAACCGTCCGCCACCGTGCGGGCCAGTATTGCATCCAAGGTGTCTGAGAGCTTTAATCGCTCGCGTTTTACTGAAAACGAGAGTCGGGTGGCGATTGATATTTTCCGTCTCCTGCTGCGTGATACGGCGACAATCGTACGCAAAGCCATTGCTCAGGAGCTGAAAAGCAACGAGTATGTGCCGCACGACATCATTCGTGCGCTGGCATCCGATTCTGCGGATATTGCCATTGACGTGATTGAACATTCGCTGGTGCTGACCGATGATGATCTGCATGAACTGGTGAAGTCGACCCATGAAGTAAAAAAGTGGCTGGCCGTTTCCCGTCGTAAAACCGTGTCCAGCAAGGTAAGCCGTGCCCTGATCGAGACCGAGAATAATCAGGTGATTACATCGCTGCTCAATAATGCCGGCGCTGAAATCGATGAGCCGGACATTGAGGATATCGTCAACCAGTTCCGTGGCGAGCAAACCGTGATGGAAGCGTTGATATGTCGTGGTGGTCTGACCCCCGCATTTTCTGAAAAGCTGTTTCTGGCTGTCTCCGAGCAGTTTAAACGGCAGTTGACACGGCGCTATCGCCTGTCCTGGTCTCTGGCCGGAAAAACCACCGATACGGCCCGCGAGATGAGCGTCATCAAATTCCTGATCCCCTGGATGAAACCAACGGAAATGGAGCATCTGGTGATGTCTATGCGCCGTAATAAGCGGCTGCATTATTCGCTGATTATTCGTGCCCTGTGCCTGGGTGAAATCCGTTTCTTTGAGACGGCCATGGCATCGCTGGCCGAAATTCCGGTGACCAACGCCCGGACGCTGATGCTGGATGCTGGCCCGCTGGGGTTTGGCGCGCTATATGATACATGCGGGATGCCGGCCGGTTTTGCCGAAGCGATTAAGACACTGTACCGCCTTGCGTTGCTTGAGACGAATGACGGAAGTAAGCGTCCCAGGGATTTTCAGCGGCGGATGATTGACCGGTTGAACGCGAATGGCTATCATGAATCTGTCGAGAACATGTCCTACTTCATCTCGATTATGAGGCAGCAGATTCATGAGCCAGCAACCATCCACTAAGGCAGACACGCTCACACGGGCAGACGTTGACCGGCTGCTGCACGACCATTCCACGGAATCACGTGTCAGTGTAATCCGTAAGGTCTCACACCTGTATGACCCCGATGATCTTGGTGAATCCGAACAATTGCTGGCGGAACAGATTTTCCGTCTTCTGGTACGTGACTCCACGTTGAAGATTCGCGAGGCGCTTGCAGAGAGCCTGAAAGAAAACCCGCACATTCCCAAAGATATCGTGGTCACGCTGGCTAATGACGTGGAAAGTGTCGCCACCCCGGTACTTTCCATGTCCGAAGTGTTAAGCGATGATGATGTGCTGAATATTGTTTCCAATACCAAGGATGTCTGGCGGTATCTGGCTATCAGTAAACGGGCTTATATCTCCGAACAGGTCTCCGGTGCACTGGTGGATACGGATCATCAGGATGTCGTTAACGCGCTGCTGGATAATAAAGGCGCAGCGTTTTCTGATCACTCATATGATAAAATGGCGGATATGGCGCAGGACAATCAGGCCATGGCACACAAGCTGGCAGACCATCCTTCTCTGCCGGTGGCAGTCGTGGAAAAACTGATGAATGTGGTTTCCGAAGAAATCGCCGATCAGCTTGAACATACGTACCAGATTGACCGGGAGCAGATTTTTTCTCAGACGCATCATGCGCTGGAACAAAACACGCTTGATCTCATCGCCATTCGTAACGACAGCGCCCAAACACTTCAGCTGGTGCGTCAGCTCTACGAGACTGACCGGTTGACGGCTTCCCTGATCATCAATGCTTTATGTCATGGTAATCTTGATTTCTTTGAAACCAGCCTGGCTATCCTTGCTCAGATTCCGGTTGAGAATGCGCGGCTGCTGATTTCTGATCGCGGGAAGCTTGGCTTCCGGGCGATTTACGATAAATCCGGCTTGCCGATGACCGTGATGGATGCTGTGCGTATGCTGCTTTCTGCCGTACAACTGACCATCGAAGGGGGCCATAAGCCGGGTAGTGGCAGCTTCCCGACCATTGTCATAAATCACATGATGGATCTGGCTCAGGAACAGCCGGTTGATAACTTCTCCTATATGCTGGCGCTGATTCGCCAGAATGTACCGGCAGCGGCCTGATGCGTCTGCTGGCTACCATCCTGTGTGTGGTTCTGTGTGCCTTGCAGTCAGGAGCTGCATGGGCTGAAGAGACGGAGAAACCGACGGTGCCGCGGCATAATATTCCTTTCATCTATTTTCTGCAAAATCTGGATTTGCATCGCCTGATTAAAATTAATCCGGCCGTGGCGGTGATTGACCCTTATGATTCCCGGCTGGAGCCAAAAGACATCGGGTATATTAAGCGCAAATACGGTATCCGCATGATAGCCTATCTGAGTGTGGGAGAGGTCGATCCTTCACGCCGCAATCGCTCGGACGGGTATATTTTCCGTGAGGAATGGGAGAAAGAAGACTGGCTGGTGAAAGTACCCCGCGATGCTCAGGAAAATGAAACATGGGGCACATTGCGCGTGGAATACTGGGATACGGGATGGCGTGCGATTGTGGCCTACCGCGTCAAAAAGCTGGTGGATATGGGCTATGACGGCATCATGCTGGATACGGTTGACAGCTTTTACGTGATGAGTGAGGTCTATGAGCGCAATGTGAAGCAGGATATGGCTAATCTGGTCGGGTATATACGCGATGTTGCCCATGCAAAGAATCCGGATTTTCTGATCTACATCAATGGTGGAATGGAATTATACGATACGGTCTATGATAAAACCGATGAGCCATTTCTGGACATTATTGACGGGCAATTGAAAGAAGACACCTGGTATAATGAAAAAGGTACGGCGCAGGCGGACTGGACGAATACGGACCTCGCGTATCTCAAACGGGCATTACAGGCCGGAATTCCGGTATTCTCCATTGATTACTTCACCAACGACACCTATCTGGCACCTAACAGGCGACGCCTGACGGACTATATGCTACGCGCGCGTCAGTTCGGTGTGATCCCGTTTGCCGCTGATCGTAGTCTTGGTAAATATCTGCTATACAACGAAGACTATTACAAAAGCGATCATCACTGGGATACCGCCATTGAAGCCGGGGTCATGCCTTAGCGATTGTCTAAGACCCCATAAGCTTCTATAGTCCGTTTTATGCATGATACGCTGGAAGCACAGACATCAACCCTAGAACGCCCTCCATGGGAGAGAGTATTTGAGCTGTTTCCAGCCGAGCTGGCAGCCGCCGGGTCACAGATTATGGCGGGCCGCCCCCAGTTGGCGCGCCCCCACTACCAGACCATGATGGAGGCGATGGGGCGTCATTATGATATGGCTGCTCTGGAAGCGGAATATCGGGCCTCTTACCAGAAAAATCCACGCGATCTGCGCGCCATGAATTTCTTTGCGTTGCTTCATCTGATCCATGGTGACTGGGAAAAAGCAGCGGCTTCATGGAAACGTTCTCTGGCAACCAATGGCCAGCAGCCGGATATCCTCTACTCGCTTGGCTGCCTGAGTATGGCGAAAGGGCGGCTGGAAGATGCCATTGCCTGTTTCTCCCATTTGCTGCAGCTTACTCCGCAGCATCGGGCCGGTTACCTCAAACTGGCGAAGAGCTATTATGACCTCGGGCTGATTGAAGAGGCGTCCGGCGTACTGGATGAGACGCTAATGTTCTGGCCTGATTCACGACAGGCGCTGGCGCTTCGTATTGCCTGCCATACAAC
>CAYMGS010000090.1:7792-8797 GCA_964390025.1 uncultured Rickettsiales bacterium
CACTGGGTGAAGCTGACGATGCTGCCGCTATGTGCGAACGGGCACTGGCTTACCGGCCGGAATGTGGCCAGTTTTTCTTTTTTTTGAGTGAAATCAGCGCGCTTTCTGTTGACCACCCGGCAGTAGAGGCGGCTGCAGGCCTCTGGGAGGATTCTTCCATACAGGCCCGGGATCGCGCATTGTTTGGGTTTGGTCTCTACCGGGTGTATGAGGCGGCAGGACAGTATGATAAGGCCTTTGAAACGCTTACGCGTGCGAATGGACTCATCCATGAGCAGATGGATTTTGACGCGGTTGCCGTTGCGTCCAACATGGCGGCTATCAAGGCATTTACACCACAACCGCTTGTTTTGGAGCAGCTTCCGGAACCCAATGATGTTACCCCGGTCTTCATCATAGGTATGCCGCGCTCCGGCAGTTCACTGGCGGAGCAGATACTGGCTAGTCATCCGGACATCCATGGGGCAGGGGAGTTGCCGTATTTCCAGCGTCTGGCGTATGTCGATACCCTGAAGCTCACAGGACTACCCTATCCACACTGCCTCCCTAAGCTAAAAGAGCTAGAAGAGCCTCAACTTGCGGAGATACGGGAGTGCTATCTCTCACGATTGCGTGCGCATGATGGCACGGCCAGCTATATTGTCGATAAATTACCCGGCAATTTTCTGTGTGTCGGCCTGATACGCAAGTTGTTTCCAGAGGCGAAGATTATTCACTGCCGTCGCCATCCGGTGGCGACGTGTTTCTCGATTTACCGTCAGCATTTTGTGGAGCCACAGAATTATGCTTATGATCTCACTGCGCTAGCGGCGGTCTGGAGGGAATATGACAGTTTGATGCAGCACTGGAAGGCGCTGTATGGTGACGCAATCTATGAGCTTTCCTATGAGAATCTGGTGGAAGATACCGAAGGGCAGACGCGTACACTGCTTGAGCATATTGGCCTGCCGTGGGATGAGGCCGTCCTCCGGTTCCATGAAGGCCGACGTACCAAAACTGCCAGCG
>CAYMGS010000091.1:0-8690 GCA_964390025.1 uncultured Rickettsiales bacterium
GACATGTCTTGATTTACGTTCCCACTCTCGAGTTGGCAGAGCGGGCGCACCGGGCGCTGGGCTGTCGCGGGCTGACCCGTTCAGACTTCCGCTATAATGATGAAGATCTGGGTGAGGGTATGTTCTATCTGCTGGAGCTCAATACGCAGCCCGGTATGACGCCGCTCTCTCTGGCTCCCGAGATTGCTGCCGCTCAGGGGATCGGGTTCAGTGAGCTGGTGGGCCGCATTCTGGCCGGGGCTGCCACAGACCACGGAGAAGGGAAGGAGGCCGCATGAGCCGTCTAACCGCACGTGAAAAAGCCTCTCGCAAAGCGCAGCGTTCGAAAGCGCAGAAGAAGCGCATGCGTTCGGTTAAACGCTATACGCTGGTGGTCACTACATTACTGGTGGCACTGATTGCAACGGGTAGTGGCTGGTGGCTGGTGAATTCAGGTTTGCTGGAGCGCAAGCTGGCAGAAGGCCGTGCGGCATGGCATCAGACGCTTGCCTCGGGTGGGTTGCGTCTGGAACGTCTTTATATTCAGGGGCGCGAGAAAACAGAGCGTGAACAGGTGCTGCATGCCATAGGGATGGAGATTGGTGACTCCCTGTATGCAGAAGACTTACACGCCATCCGGGAGCGTGTGGAAGCGCTCGGCACGGTCAGGCGTGCCAGTGTGGAGCGCGTGTTGCCGGATACCTTACATATTACCCTGCATGAACGCAGCCCGGCAGCCGTGTGGCAACATCAGGGAGCATTGCGGCTGATCGACGTCGACGGCGTTGTGCTGCGTGAGGAAACAGAAGATTACCCGCATCTGCTGGTGATTGTCGGTGAGGACGCGCCCGCACATCTCAACAGTTTGCTAGAGTTACTGGCCACGGAGCCTGAACTTGCGGAGAAAGTGACTGCTGCGGTACGTGTGGGTAAGCGCCGCTGGAACCTGACCTTTGCCAGTGGGGTAGAGGTCATGTTGCCGGAAGGCGGTGCGCAGCAGGAAGCATGGAACAAGCTGGTGCAAATGCAGCGCGATCAGGAAATTCTCACCACGTCCATCCGGGCGATTGATATGCGTCTGCAGGACCGTATCTTTATTAAATTACCGCCTGAAGAGAAAGGCACAACCACTTCCGGTGCACCCGGTAACAAAGCATCGGAGACGTAGGGTATGAGTGTGAATGCACAGGCAATTCGGGGAAAACGTGGCAGCGTGGCTGTGCTGGATGTCGGTACCAGCAAAGTAACCTGTCTGGTGGCAGAGCCTTCAGGGAACAGGGAATCGCATGTTACCGGTATCGGCTACCAGTTGGCACGTGGCATGAAATGTGGGCAGATTACCGATGCGGCAGAGCTGGAGACTTCCATACTGGCAGCCGTCCATGCCGCAGAGCAAATGGCAGGTGAAACGATCGAAAATGTCATTGTATCGCTTTCCGGTAAGCATTTAAATTCGCATACCGTCTCGGTGGAACTTGCTGTGCCCGGTGAAGGGGTCAGCGATCAGGACATTGCCGATATTCTGCGTGAGGGGTGTAACTCAGTCACGGATCGTGAACGTAGCGTGATCCATTGTTTTGCCACCCAGTACCAGCTGGACGGTGCTAAAGGGATCCGTGATCCGCGTCACATGTATGGTTCACGGCTGGGAGCCGATTTGCATATTATTACCGCCAATAATACCCGGCTGAAAAATCTGGCGGGATGCGTGGCGCGGTGTCATCTGAACGTAGCGGAGTTTGTGGTGGCTCCGCATGCCTCGGCGCTCGGGTGTCTGGAACCGGATGAACGTGACATGGGCGTGGTGCTGATTGATCTGGGCGGAGCGGAGACCTCCTGCAGTGTCTTTTATGGAGGTGCCGATATTTATTGTGATGTGGTACCGCTCGGCGGGGCGCATGTGACGGGGGATATTGCCAAGGGGCTCTCGACCAATCTGGCAAATGCCGAACGGCTGAAAAACCTTCAGGGCAGTGCGCTATCTGCGCCGCAGGATAATGAGACGATGATTACCGTGCCGCAGCTGGGCGATGAAGACGAACAATATGACGAAAATATCATCCCGCGTGCGATGCTGGTGGGAATCATCCGCCCGCGGCTGGAAGAAATATTTGAGCTGCTGCGCGATACGCTGGAAGCCTCCGGTGTGGAAGATCATCATATCCGTAATGTGGTGCTGACCGGGGGCGCAAGCCAGTTGCTCGGGGTACGTGAGCTGGCCTCAACAATTCTCGGGCGACAGGTGCGTCTGGGCAAGCCGCGCATGCTGCCGGGTATGGCGGATTCCGTGAGCGGCCCGGCTTTTGCCACGGCGGTGGGTATGCTGCATTTTGTGGCTAATCGCCCGCTGGAAGATCAGTTGTTTGATAAGCGACGCCGCACCTCCGGGCTGGCCTCACGGACGGAGAAAATTATCTCCTGGCTGAAGGATAATCTGTAGCAAAATATGAGGATGAAAAAATATGGCACCTACCAAATATAGTAGTGGAAATCCGAAAACTTTGCGGATATATAGTAGTAGGGTGTCCAATACGCGAGCGGGTGTGACCCGCCACACGGGGTATAAGTTACCGAAAAACCATGGAGAGCGGTCATGACCATTAATCTGCATTTGCCACAACAAAACGTCGGGCTGCGCCCCACGATCACGGTTATCGGTGTGGGTGGCGCCGGTGGTAACGCGGTCAATAACATGATCAACGCCCGGCTGGAAGGCGTGGAATTCGTCGTCGCTAATACGGATGCGCAGGCACTGGAGAGTGCACTGACCGACCGGAAAATTCAACTGGGTCTGGGAATTACCAAGGGTCTTGGAGCTGGTGCTGACCCGCAGGTGGGTCGTGCAGCAGCCGAAGAAGCGGTTGAAGAAATCGTCAATTACATGGAAGGCAGCAACATGGTCTTTATCACCGCCGGAATGGGTGGCGGTACGGGCACCGGTGCAGCACCGGTGGTAGCACGTGCGGCACGTGAGCTGGGTATTCTGACCGTAGGTGTCGTGACCAAGCCGTTCCAGTTCGAGGGCGGTAACCGCATGAACATGGCGGAAAGCGGTCTGAAAGAATTGCAGGATTATGTGGATACGCTGATTGTCATTCCCAACCAGAACCTGTTCCGTCTGGCGACGGATAAAACCACCTTTGCCGATGCGTTCCGTATGGCCGATGAGGTGTTGCATTCCGGTGTGCGCGGTGTGACCGATCTGATGGTCAAGCCCGGCCTGGTGAATCTTGATTTTGCCGATATTCGTACCGTGATGCGTGAAATGGGTAAGGCGATGATGGGTACCGGAGAGGCATCTGGTGAGAAACGTGCGGTGGAAGCGGCTGAGGCGGCTATTTCCAATCCGCTGCTGGACGATGTATCCCTGAAGGGTGCGCGTGCGGCACTGATTAATATCACAGGCGGCGGTGACATGACGCTCTTTGAAGTGGATGAAGCCGCAAACCGTATCCGTGAAGAAATCGACTCTGACGCCAATATCATCTTCGGTTCCACGTTTAGCGATGAGCTGGAAGGGATTATGCGGGTGTCCGTTGTCGCGACCGGGATTGAAAGTGAAGCCGATAGCAGAGGGCAGGGGGATGATCAGGCGCATCAGCAGCGTCGCCCCGGTTCCAAGCGCCCTTTTAGCTATCTGCCGCCTGCGGGCATGCAGCAATCTAACCAGCAGCGTCGTGCGATGGCGGCGGCACAGCCCAAGCCACAGGCTTCCGTTGCTGAACATACGACCCCCGACGCACCTGCCGAAGAAGAGTCTGCACCCGGCTATACTATGATGGAAGAGGCCCCCGCGATCGATACCATGACCAAGGAACGTGCCGTTAAGGCAGAGCCGGAAACCGTTGAGATGCCAACGCAGGAAGAGGACGGCGCGCAGGAAGAAACAGTGACACCTCCTCCTGCCGTCAAGGAGGCTCCGGCACCGGCGGTAGCGCAGGAGGAAGAAGCCGGACCATTGTTTGGTAGCGTCAGCCCGCGGCAGTCCCGGCCTTCCCGTCCGGCTGAAAAACAGCAGGAAGCAGAGATGGATGACGATGAGGTGCCGAGCTTCGGTTTTCTTAACAAGATTGCCGAAGTGAAGCGTGCCCTCTCGACGAAAGCTCCGGACGGCCCTGTGGTACAGCCGCAACTGCGGACAGCACAGGTAGAACAAAAGCGTGCGCCCATGCGCACCATGCCGGAGCAAACGGTTGAGGAAGATAACCTGGAAATCCCTGCATTTCTGCGTCGTCAGGCCAACTAGTTATTGAAGTTCATAAGTTTTTTGATCGCGTTTTTCTGCTGAGAACGTGCAATTTGGAGCTGTGCTCGGGTATTGCAGGATCGTAATATTCTGTAACAAAATGTTATTTGTGCTCTTGCTGCCAACCGCCTAAAGTGCCATGTAACACATATTCGTTATGTAAGGTGGTATCTGTGGCATTTAGTCATAATCAACACACACTGAAGAACATTATTCATTGCTCCAGTATTGGGCTTCATTCCGGTGCCGAAGTGAAGCTCAGGCTTATGCCTGCGCAACCGGGCAGTGGTATTTTGTTCCGCCGTATGGATATTGATGGCGGTGCGTCAGAGCGTTCACTGGTGCCGGCACGCTATGATCTGGTCAGCGATACGTTGCTGGGGACGACCATTGAAAATGAGCATGGCGTGGAAGTGGCGACGGTCGAGCATCTGATGGCAGCGCTGTGGGGTAGTGGCCTGGATAACGTGATGATAGAGATTCATGGACCGGAAGTGCCGATTATGGATGGTTCGTCTGCCCCGTTCATGGCGCTTATTGAAGATGCAGGCGTTATTGCACAGCCTGCCGCACGTGAAGTGATGGTGATTGATAAGCCACTTACCGTACAGGATGGTGCATCCCGCGCAGAACTGTTGCCGTATGATGGCTGTCTGCTGGATGTGTCAATTGACTTTCCGCATGAGGCAATTGCCCATCAGCAGGCATGCTATGACTTTTCTGCAGTAACGTTTGCCGAGGCGCTGGGCCGGGCACGCACCTTTGGCTTTGCAGCGGAAGTGGAAAAACTGCGTGCAGCGGGACTGGCGCGTGGTGGCTCTCTGGATAATGCTATCGTTATCGGTGATGAAGGTGTGATGAATGAAGAGGGACTTCGCTTTGACGATGAATTCGTGCGTCATAAAGCACTGGATTGTCTGGGCGATTATTTCCTCGCCGGATATCGTATCTGGGGTAAGGTCGTGACCAGCCGACCCGGGCACTCGATCAATAATAAGCTGATGCATGCTCTCTTTAATGCCCCGGCTTCGTGGCATCTGGCGACGATGGCAGAGGTGGTGGGAGGTGATCGCTATACGTCTTCCGCATCCGGTTCCCGCCGTGGCATCATGGCACCGGCTGATGCCCTGATGGTTCCCCCGCGCAGCTAAAGCGCTGCCAGCCTAAACTAGTTGTTGTACTTGGTGTTCTCCGGTTGATATAACCGGACTATGAAATCAACACGCCATTCGTTTATCTCTTTTATTGTCATCGTCTTCCTGACACTGGGAGTGACGGCCTGCGACAGTTCCGATGATGATCTGTTACAGGAAGAAGAGTATGCCGATACGCCTGCCGATGAACTGTATGCGAATGCCCGTCAGCGACTGAATGAGGGAGACTACAGAGAAGCAGTGCAGTTATTTGATGAAGTGGAACGCCAGCACCCGTATTCTGACTGGGCGGCGCGCTCACAGGTAATGGCCGGATTCACCCAATACCGTCAGCAGCAATATGACGATGCCATCCTGACGTTTGACCGGTTCCTGAAGTTACACCCGGGCAGTGACAGCGCGGCCTATGCTTCCTACATGATCGCACTGAGCTATTATGAGCAGATCTCTGATGTGGGGCGTGACCAGGGGATGACGCAACGGGCGCGGGAGTCACTGCGCGAGGTGGTGAAGCGGTATCCGGATACGGAATTCGCCCGTGATGCCCGGCTGAAACTTGACCTGACGGAGAGTCACCTCGCCGGCAAAGAGATGATGGTGGGGCGTTACTATCTGGAGCAGGGCGAGTATCTCTCGGCGGCTAACCGTTTCCGGCATGTCGTGGATGAATACCAGACCACCAGCCATGTAGCCGAAGCGCTGCACCGCCTTGTTGAGACCTATCTGAAGCTGGGTGTGCGTGCGGAAGCAGAGCGATATGCGGCAGTGTTAGGGCATAACTTTTCTGGTAGTGAATGGTATCGCTACAGCTATAACCTGATGAAAAAGGGTGCCAGTATTCCCGAACCAGAAGATGACAGTATGTGGGATATTTTTTAGCCGCGGCTAAGTGAGGAGGGCCGGTGCTTACCCAGCTTTCAATTCAGAATATTGTACTGATTGACAAAACCGTTATTGAGTTTGGTCCGGGCCTGTGCGTGCTGAGCGGAGAGACGGGTGCCGGGAAATCCATCCTGCTCGATGCGCTTGGACTGGCGCTTGGCGGGCGAAGCGATGCACGGCTGCTGCGCGCCGGGGCGGATAAGGCGCAGGTGGTGGCTGAGTTTGCACTGGAGCAGATGCCGCAGGTGGATACCATGCTGGAAGCGCTGGGCATTGAACCGGAGTCAGCACTGATTATTCGCCGGCAACTTAATGCAGACGGTAAGTCGCGCGCGTTCATCAATGATGTGGCAGTCAGTGCCAAAGCCCTGCGCGAGGTTGGCGAAGCATTGATCGAAGTACATGGACAACATCAGCAACGCGGTCTGCTGGACAGCCGTATGCATGGCTCCCTGCTGGATGCGTATGGCAGTCACGGCGCGATGCTCGCCACCGTGAAGAAGGATTACCAGACGCTACGGGCGGCGCAGAAAGCACGAGAGGCACTGCTGGTAGAGATTGAGCAGACGGAGCGTGAGAAGGAATATCTGGAACATATGCGCGCCGAGCTGCAGGCACTGAACCCGCAGCCGGGAGAAGAGGACGAACTGAGCGAGCGTCGTACGCGTATGATGCAGTCTGAGAAAATGGCGGGCACGCTGGACGACGTCATTGCCGAGCTGGATCAACCCAAAAGCGTCTATGAAGCGCTGCGCAGTGCGCAGGCGGTGATGATGCGCTCCACACTCAAGGATGCGGAGCGGTTTGGCCCTGCGATTGACGCGCTGGAGAAAGCCATGCTGGAGGTGGAAGAAGCGCGGTCAGTGATTACCGATGTCGGGCGTGATCTTGATTTCGATCAGCATGAGCTGGAATCGGTGGAGGAGCGCCTGTTTGCCCTGAAAGCAGCGGGCCGGAAATATAACCTGCCGTTTGATGAACTGCCGGATTTATACAGACAGGCGCAGGAAAAGCTGGAAGCGCTGGCGGAGCAGGAAAACCGGTTGATTGCGCTGGAGAAAGAGGTGGCCGTTGCGCGCACGGCTTACATTGCGAGCGCAACGGCTCTGAGTGAGGCTCGGCAAAAAACGGCGAAATCGCTGGCACAAGCGGTGCACGAGGAGTTGCAGCCGCTTAAGATGCAGGCCACGCGTTTTGAAGTGTCCGTTGAGCAGCGGGAGGAGCCTGACTGGGGTGAGCGCGGGATGGATACGGTGGCTTTTCTGGTAGCAACGAACAAGGGCACGGCGCTGGGGCCACTGGCTGAGATTGCCTCCGGCGGTGAATTATCACGCTTTATGCTGGCGCTTGCCGTGGTACTCGGTGAGGCTAAGGCGACGCCGGTGATGATCTTTGATGAGATTGATACTGGTACCGGCGGTGCGGTGGCGGATGCCATTGGCCGGCGACTGGAAGCGCTGGGTAAGATGGCACAGGTGCTGGTTGTGACGCACCAGCCGCAGGTGGCCGCGCGCGGGACGCAGCATCTGTTTATTGAGAAGACGGAACAGGGCGGCACCACATCTACGACGGTGCGTTCATTGTCAGAAGATGAACGCCGCGAAGAGCTGGCACGTATGCTATCGGGCGCTGAGATCAGTGACAAGGCACGGGATGCCGCCGCGCATCTGCTGGAAGCAGCCGGATAATGAAGCCGGTTGATCAGTTAACAGACCTGGAAGCTGCTTCAGAGCTTGCACAGCTGGCAGGTGATATTTCCGCCCATGATGCCGCCTATTACCAGCAGGATGCACCGACGATCTCCGATGCTGAATATGATGCATTGCGGCAGCGCAATGAGGCCATTGAAGCCCGGTTTCCGGATCTGATTCGAGAGGACAGCCCCAGCAAGCGAGTCGGTGCGGCTCCGGCCAGGGGATTCCATAAAGTCCGGCATACGGTGCCAATGCTTTCACTGGCTAATGCCTTTTCCGTGGAGGATGCGGAAGAGTTTCTGGCACGCGTACGACGCTTTTTAGGGCTGGAGGAAGATGAGCCGGTAGCCTGTATGTGCGAGCCAAAAATTGATGGACTGTCCGTCTCTGCGCTCTATGAACATGGCACCTATGTACGGGGGGCCACGCGTGGTAACGGTGAGGTAGGCGAAGATATTACGGCAAATCTGGCCACGGTGATGCCTGCAAAGCTATCCCTCTCTGACCCACCGGAGCGTATAGAGATTCGCGGCGAGGTCTATATGGACAAACGCGACTTTGCAGCGCTGAATGTACAGCGTGAGGCTGAAGGGCTGCCGGTGTTTGCCAATCCGCGCAACGCGGCGGCAGGCAGTTTGCGCCAGCTGGACGCTTCGGTGACGGCCAGCCGTACGCTACGGTATTTTGCCTACGCGGTGGGGGAGGCGGATGGCCTGCCATTTGAGACACAGGCGG
>CAYMGS010000092.1:0-8547 GCA_964390025.1 uncultured Rickettsiales bacterium
GTGCCCGTCTGACGCAGGATCGCGATGGATATGCGTTTATGCAGGGACCATTTTTCCATGGCCAGAGCAATCACAAACCCTCCAAAAAACAGGAAGACAATATGATGGCCATAAGATTGCGTCGTCTCCTTAATGGGCATGATGTCGAGCAAAGGAAATAAAATAATGGGTAATGTTGCAGTCGCGGGGATAGGAATCGCTTCTGAAATCCACCATGTCAGCATCAATATGATGACAGCGAGTGTATGCCACGCCTGCTCATTCAGCGACTCAGGGCCGGGTATGATCAGCATGATGGTAAAGAACAGCATGCCTGTCACCAGGCCAGTTCTTTTAATGATATCTTCTTTCATCAATGATCTTGTTTTGCGTTTTCATCATCAAAGAGAGAATGTACCCCAAAACATGTGAATGTGCCAGACGAATTGATGTGCTCTATTCTGTTGTATTTAAACATATAATTCTCGTCCGGCTCAACGAAGTGAACCAGCAGAGAGTTCGCCCTCAGTCCTTGTGTCATTGATAATGAGGGCATATCTCTTCAATAGCGGAGGGGGGGTGTATGGCCCTATATATAGACTTACAACTGGTGCAAATGCTTAAACAGACATGCTGCCAAATCTGTGACTGGTCTTAGCCCTATCTGGCATAGGCAGATTGTCGTTCCTCAATCCGAATGAAGTCAGCTAATTTTCCTTCTTCATGCAACTGCTTTACCCGATCTGCCAATGCTTCAGAATTTGTATTTAATTGGTATAATGGCGGTGACATCTTATTCAGCGCGTCTTTGAATGCTGTTTCCGCCGCTCGTATGGCGGGATCCTCACCACCGTCCAGCGCTTGCTGGTATCCCTGCAGCGCTTCTTTTACCTCTGGAAATCCTGCGTTAATTCTTCTTAAGAGTGCATCTTGTGTGAACCTTGTTTCCGACATCTTATGAGTCTCCATAATTTTTTGATGACGATAATAGCATTAATCACCGTATTGCTGTGTGAAATATTTATTACAACAAAATTGATGGGCTTGCAGCGAGATGCGCCAGGTGTTTCTGAACACAGCAAGGATAACGCGTATGGTTCCCCTAAGTGGCAATACTAAAATGCGAACCCATCACAATGGCAGCAGAAAGGTTAATGCTTGTCATGCTGTTGTCATATTTTGCGGGTATACTGGAACAGGTAGTATATACCGAGTATTAAATAATGGCAGATACATACACATTTACAGCGGCCAATACAGGCACAGAAGAAGCCCGGGAGCAGGTTAAAGATTTGCTGGCTCAGGCGGGGCTTGATATTTCCAATCTGGACGGCCCGTCGCTGGATACTGCCGTAAGAGAAATCACAACAGCGATTCGCTCTGGGGATACAGACGCCATCACCGTAACCCCCGCTCAGATGGCAGAGCGTTACAACAACGCAATGCAGACAATTAATGCCAGACACTTTGAGGCACAGGGGCCATTAGACCCTGAATGGACACAAGGCCCGGGAGATATGTCAGATTGGCTTCCCCAAGGAACAGGTTCAGACTGGATTCCGTCAGTTGAAGAACAGGCTCAAATACGGGCGCGGGATGCACAAGAGCGCAGTGCGGAGATTCCCGGTGCAATTGAGGTTACATTTGAGCGTGATGGAAACACGATCGCCAATCCCCGCCTGACAATTCAGGACCCCGAAACGCGCGCGGTATATGAAGATTTATCCCCCGCTCAGCAGGAAACGGCCGCTATCGCGTTTATGAAAAGCCAGAATATGCTTATCGACCCGAATGAGTCATTTGTGCAAAGTGTCGATCCGGTCACTGTCAATGGCCACACGCTCGAATTGATTCACGGTACAACCGCAATGATGGTGGGGAGGGAAGAATTTGGCAATATTATTGCAGAGGTTACGGGAAAACCGACGCCTGAGTCACTGAGGGTAGCAGCCCCCGCACGGCAGGCAGCAGCCCCCGCCCCCGCCGTTGAGCGCATGAGCATTGCCGTCACTACGGGTGAGGGCAGTGAGTTAAAGCAGATTCAACAAGCGCTCAACGAGATGGGCATTAAAGGCGCTAATGGAAAGCCATTAACGGAAGATGGCCTGCCCGGAGGGAATACAGAGCACGCTTTAAGGCAGTTTGAGAAACAAACCGGGCATGACCTTGGAGAGTCTGTCGATGCCGCCGACCTGACGGTGATTACACAAACAGCGGGGATAGATATAGTAGAGTCAACAGTAACGCCCGTTGAGCCTGAAGTGGCTGTTCAGGATAAAACACCGACTGCGGGACAGCCATCACCAGAGGAACGAGAGCAGTTGCAGGAACAGGCAGGTGATCCAGCGCTTGGCACGCCGGAGGTCGCTCATGTGGCCGCTCCGGTGATCGCGGACGCACCATTAGTAAAACCGGCGCGTGCAGCTGAAGTTGCTGCAGAAGCTCCTGCGCAAGAACCGGACGTTTCTGCTACTGAAAAGACCGCTGAGTCTGCCGTAGAAGCACCTGTGCCAGTGGCAAAACCGCAGGAGCTAGCTGCAGAGAAAGCAGCGGAAGCAGCGGCTGAAGCATCTGCGGCAGAACCGGAAACATCTGCGGCAGACCAGCCATCATATAGTTATGATGTGAGAAGCAACTTTGCGAATGTTTCTGATCATGAGCGCGACACTGTACGTCATGTGCAAACGATGCTGGAGGATATGGGGCATGACCTTGATCCGGAGAATCGGTTTAAGGATGGCGGTAAAGACGGTATGTATGGTCAGGTGACGGACGGAGAGCTTAAAAAATTCGCGGCAGAGCATGGGCTTGATTATAAAGGAAGCATTACACCTGAGCTGGTGGCTTCTATCGAAGGTAAACATGCCGCGCGTCATGTGGCGCAATCTCAGGAAACCACCATGCAGGGCGTTCTGGATGATTGCGGATTTGAACGCGGCTCTAATGACATACAGTATAATGGTGAACCGACTGCAGGCGACGGTCTGCCAGCACAACAGGCCGTGAATACTCAACATCATGAACAACAAAGGCAGTCGCAGACTGCCGTCACGTAGTTACTTTAAATAGTTCGTTAATTACACCTTCCGCATTCTAATCGAAAATTGACCAGATGCTGCCTTTATCTTCCGTCTTACCGGTGCGGGTATTACGGGTTGTCGGGCGGTTGCGATCCTGCAGGTCCTGACCCTGTATGAAGTCCTGATACTGATCCTGAGCGGGCTGAACGCTATCATAGTCCGGCATGACAAAATCGGGATCATACCAGTTATTGCGCTCACGCTTGGGATCAGATTGCTCGGCCATCCGGTTGACACGGATTTTGTCGGCACACCGTAGCAGGCTACCGGACGCCTTGAATTTCTGGGTGCATGGGGTGTCTTCATCACCATGCGCGTAATAGACAAGAAAATCGTGTTTCCCGGTCACTTCAATGGATGGTGATTTCACGACGCCACGCGGTTCACGGAGGATGGGCCCCTGATATTCGTTTGGGTCTTTGAAGAAATGTAACCCGTCCTTGGATATCCAGCGCCCGATAATATTGGACGATGTGACGTTGCCTACCATCAGATAGCCTTTCCCATACGGCTTCACATCCACATCATTAATTGCCGTCTGACCGCTTTGAGGATACGTTTCCCATTGTTCATAGGTTTCGTTGTAATGCTGGATCAGTATAGGTTTGCTGTTTTCCAGCTTCCAGTCGCGTATATCGTAGACGTTGCGGCGTAAGGCATTTTCCGGCGGGTTAGCCTTGTAATAGACGGTGAGCTTGGTGCCTTCCAGATGTGCGGAAGGAGATTTGCCGCCATGCTTGTTCTTATCTTTTTTGCCTCCGATCAATGCGGAGTCTTTACTTAAATCCGTCCAGCATAACCCACTGCCGTCCGGGGAATTTCTGCAGGCAGTCGCATAAGCGATGCCAATTTTATCTGTCGGTGATTTGAGCCTGGTGACCCGCTTACGCAGTTTTGGGTCGTATTCCTCTACCGGCGTGGGGTTAAGTTCCTTCATGGTGTACAACATGTAGTACTGATTGCGCCGTGGGTGCTTCACAATAGAGGGGTCTTTGACGGCATATCCCGGTTTGGAAAAAGAAAGCGTAGGGTAGCTCCAGCCTTTCTGGTCCAGCCGGGAGAAGAAAATACCATTCATACCCATTTGTTTAAAGGTAGGGGCACCACTGTAATACAGCATGCGATGCCCTTTATACGTCGTAATTGCCGGGCCATCGACATTATACAAACCTGAGAATTCCCCCATCATGCCCAGATCTTTGAGTGCATGAGCTGCCATGGGACTCAGGCTCAGTGCAGCAATCATGGTTACGACTAAACAGGCACGGAGCGCTTTTATGTGATGCTTCATAAAGTGACTACATATGTAAGCTGAACAGAAATATATCCTAATAAATTTTAGGGTTTTTTGCAAGGATAAGACGGGGAGATAACCGGGGGTAGCCATGCATTATGATGTGTTTAAGGCAGCAGATTTTCATGTGTTTTAGCCGCACCTGACAAAAAAAATCACAATTTTCTAAAAATTTACGAAAAATTAATATTTGGAGGGTAGGGTGTGCCTACGACGACAATTCATCAACCACCTTTTTGTTATTGTGCTTGCCGGGGCTTAGTCCCCGGCTTCTTTTTTGTGGCTTAATAATTTGGTGGGTTTTATTCATAATATTGTCATATAACTGCTTTATTATTTAACCCTTATTAATGTATTTGGGTTGTAATATAAAGCATGCTTGATACGACCAATTCAACACTGCTTACAGAGCAGCAGACATGTGACGCTTTATCCGTGCTCCTAAATAATCAGGATGAGGTGCTCAGCCCGCCTTTGCCGATCATGCAGTTCCGCTACAATAAGCAGGATGGTGGCTATGTGTATGAAGGCGCTGTCAGTGCTTCCCAGTATGATCGCTTACAGCATCTTGTTCATGAAGCCGGAATGAGGTTGGATATAGGAGTTGCACGGGACCATCCGGGTCAGGGAGCGATACGGATTGAGTTGTACGATATCGTGCCGGAAAGATTATTCCAGCTTGCAGAGCAGGAACCCCAGAGGCGTATGCGTAGTAAATCCGCAGAGGGCATCCTCTCAAGAATGACGGGCCTGTCATGGGGGTGGGACGGGATGACGCTTTGCACGCCTGTACCATCGGAACGTAACCCGGCCCATAGTCTGCTGGACCAGTTTCGTGACAAGGGCGTGATTAAACAGCCGCATGACATGTCTGTCTCACGTAACGATAATGAGCAGGGCGAGGCATACTGGCTGACGGTACATGATCTGGACGTTGCGCGCCTGCGACTGATGCAGAATCAGATAGCACCTCCCAGCATACCTTTTTCAAGGTAATCATTGACTTATAGTGCTGCGCCTCCCTAAAGTAAAAAAAACACATAGATACATGGGGCTTATATGGTATTGACGCCGGAAAACTTTGTTAAAACCGAATTCGGTATGTTTGTCGGGTTCATTTTTCTCGTGCTGGGCGTACTGAGCCTTATGCGCGGCTCTGACAAACCCAGGAAAAGTCCCACCGGTATAGTCTTGTCATTGCTTTCCATAGTGCTTGGCGGCTATATCGTTGCAAAGCATTTTGGGTATGATTTTTAGTGCTGATGATGGCCTGACATCGACAGTGCATGCAGGCTGCGCTATAATCAGTATATAGATACCGTTGGTATTCCCTTGTTATGACACATCAAGAAACCGTTCCCCCATCCTCGACGCCTGCGCTCAGTCCGCTGGAGCTGGAAGATGCTATTCTCAGACTTAAGCACGAGATGAATGCGGTGATTTTAGCGCATTATTATCAGGATGATGATCTGCAGGACATTGCCGATCATGTGGGCGACTCACTGGATCTGGCGCGCAAGGCGGCGGCGACAGATGCGGATGTGATCGTCTTTTGCGGTGTGAAATTTATGGCGGAGGGGGCGAAGATTTTGAACCCGTCACGTACTGTGCTGCTACCGGATCTGGAGGCGGGATGTTCATTGGAATATGCGTGTCCGCCGGATGCATTTCGTGCATTTCGTGAGGCGCATCCCGATCATCTGGCATTGACTTATATCAACTGTTCGGCAGACGTGAAGGCGCTCTCCGATATTATCGTCACTTCGACCAATGCCGAGGCGATCATCCGCCAGATACCGGAATCACAGCCCATCCTGTTTTCTCCGGACAAGCATCTTGGCGCTTATCTCTCTAAAAAAACCGGGCGTGACATGCTGCTTTGGGATGGCTCCTGTATTGTGCATGAACGTTTTTCCGAGCAGGAGCTGGTTAAGCTGCAAACGCGCCACCCGGAGGCGTATGTTATCGCGCATCCTGAATGCCCCCAAAGCCTGCTGGATTATGCAGACCATATTGGCTCTACGTCGTCGTTGCTGGGTTTTACGGAAAAGCATCCCGGCAAGGAATTTATCATCCTCACGGAACCGGGTATTGTGCACCAGATGGAACAACGTTCGCCCGGTAGCCGGTTTTATGATGTGCCGGGCACCGGGGAGGGCGGGTGTGTCTCCTGCAATAACTGTCCTTACATGAAACTGAATACGCTTGAGAAATTATATACCTGTATGCAACGCCGCGAGCCGAGCATCGAGTTACCGGCGCAGACGATAGAAGCGGCGCGCAAGCCGCTGGAGCGTATGCTGGATATGTCCCGTGCCATTCCGTCTGCCATGGTCACTAAAGAGGAGGCTTAACATGCGTGGTATTGCCTTATTCTTCTTTCTGCTTTCCCTGCCTGCCATTGGCTTTGGTATTCACTGGTACAATAAAAGTATGGATGTAGCGGCGGCTGTAGAGGCCAACATTGCGCGTGCTAATGCAACATTTGAAGATCGCGGCGAACCCGTTTCCATCAGTTATGAGGGCATCGAAACACACGGTTTTCCCTTTCAGTACGGGGTGAGGCTTATTCGTCCCGCATTGACGCGTGAAATGGAAGGGCGTACGCAGCAAATCAGTATGAAAGCGCTGGAAATTACCCCGATGAGTATCGGTACAAGCCGTCTGAAGCTGGATGGTGAGCCGGTGGCGCTGGCCAGTGACACCTATCAGGGCCATGAGTTTGTGTATGAGCTGAGTTTCAACAATCTTCCCAGCGTTGCTTTTCGCACGCCGGAAGAAGAAAAGCGCTATCCGGAGAACCGCAAAACATTCTTAGGGCAGGGGCGGATTACGCCGCCTGAGCTACTGGCGCAGTTACCGGACGAATACGTCCATCAGGTTTCCGTGCAGCTGCCGACACAATTTACGATGACGATCAAATACGGCGATAAGGAAGGCTCACGTACCTATAATTTCCCTAAGGCCCCTGTGCGTAGCTGGGCGTTGATTGATTATCGGATTAGCGGAGATGTAGAGGCACTGTTTAACCTGCTGACACAGATTGTGCATTACGGTCGGTAGAGTTTAAATATATTAGTAGGCCCGCGCTTCGGGTAGTACGGGGTCTACCCCGTCTTCTGACGTGCTCATGCGCACCGGCGTCGTCTGGCAGTTCGTAATACCCTGTTTATCAACCTGTACCATGGTATGTACCAGCCAGTGATCGTCATCCCGATGCGGGAAGTCACGACGAAAATGAGCCCCGCGACTTTCACAACGGAATTTGGCGGAGGCAATGGTAGCCAGCCCTTGTTGCAGAAGGTTTTCCGTTTCCAGTGCCGCGACTAATGCATTGTTCCAGGTCAGATCGGTGCGAGGGACGGCTACTTCTTCCCGGAAACACCGGTGCAGGCCTGCAAGCTGGTGCAATCCTGCCTGCAACGTTTTTCCTTCACGGGTGATGCCTGCGACTTCCTGCATCGTCATCCCGATGTCACGCCGGACATCCAGTGGCGGGCGTTCGCCTTTGGCGTGGCGCAGGCGATCAAAATGGGTGAGTGGGCGGTCAATACTGGCACGGGGGATATCACGCCGGGTCATTTTTAGTCCGTCTTTGGCGTGTTTTGCTGCCTGCTCTCCGGCGTATTTTCCAAATACCACCAGGTCGAGCAGGGAGTTGCAGCCGAGGCGGTTGGCTCCGTGAACAGAGTTGCTGGAGGCCTCGCCGATGGCATACAGGCCCGTGACCTGTTTTCCCTTTGCGTTCAGCACATGGCATTCACGGTCTGTGGGGATGCCGCCCATCGTGTAATGCGCGGTGGGGTAGACCGGAATCGGCGCTTTGAAGATATCTACATCGGCAAACTGGCGTGCTAGTGCACGCGTGGTAGGAAGGTGTTCTTCCACCAGCATGCGTTCAATTTGCGTCAGGTCCAGTAGCAGATGGTCTCTGTTCGGGCCGCATCCCCGGCCTTCTTCAATCTCTGAAACCATAGCCCGTGTGACGACATCCCGTGAGGCCAGCTCTTTATATTTGGGAGCGTAGCGTTCCATAAAGCGTTCGCCTTCGCTATTGAGCAAAATGCCGCCTTCACTGCGTGCCGCCTCGCTGATGAGGATACCTACGCCATACATGCCGGTCGGGTGGAACTGTACATATTCCATATCCTGAAGTGGCAGGCCAGCGCGCAGTACCATGGCGTTGCCGTCCCC
>CAYMGS010000093.1:0-605 GCA_964390025.1 uncultured Rickettsiales bacterium
ATAGGTCATAACCAAATCTATAACATAAGAAAATGTTAATTGGAATGATTATATATTTCGCTGTGTGGCCCAGAACACGCTTTTCCCGGTGTTCATAGATACGCCTAATAAGATCAGCGGTTACACCAATATAAAGCGCTCCATCTTTACGACTAGCAAGAATATAGAGATAGGAATATTGCATAATGCCTTCTCCGCCATACGTCATTCCTGCGCCTGTCCGTCATTCCTGCGTAAGCAGGAATCTCTTATGCAACCATCGCAGTGAGATACCAGCTTTCGCTGGTATGACGACTACCTCTATTTTTCCCTCAGCCGGGCAAAAATATCAACGTCGATATACTCATCCTTGGCGTAATTATAGAAATAGCGATGCAGCAGGCCTTCCTTCTCGAACCCGTTATCGGTCAGGATTTTGGCTGAGGCAGTGTTGCCCGGCTCTACCAGCGCCTGAATGCGCTCAAACTCGGTTTCGGAAAAGATACGCTTAGAGAGCAGGTCGATCATCTTTTTACCAAACCCGCGCCCCTGCCATTCCGGGGCGATCCAGTAGTAGCATTGTGCGATATGTTTGTAGTTTGCCATGCCGTAACCGACAAATCCAA
>CAYMGS010000093.1:615-2694 GCA_964390025.1 uncultured Rickettsiales bacterium
GGCTCGCCTTCGCGTTCCAGCGTCAGCAGCCAGTTTTGCATTTCTTTCTTCTCAAACTGCTTGAGATAGCGGTCAGCATCCTCCTGCAGAAAGGGGAACGGCAGTGGCAGCGCTTTACTGATTTCATCACGATTCAGCAAATCCACCAGCGTATCGCGGTGACGGTGGGCATTAAATGGTTTCAGGGCAATCATACCCTATACTAGCATCATTACCGGGTCTTCGATATAGCGTTTGAAGGCAGCTAAGAATTCTGCACCCACGGCTCCGTCTACCACACGGTGGTCGCAGGAGAGTGTGACGTTCATCACGGTAACGGCTTTGAACTCACCGCCGCGGGAGACCACTTTCTCTTCACTGGCGCCCACGGCGAGGATGCAGCCTTGCGGCGGGTTGATGATCGCGCCGAAATGCTTGATGCCATACATGCCGAGGTTGGAAACAGAAAAACCACCACCCTGATATTCAGAGGGTTGCAGCTTGCCGCTGCGTGCGCGTTTAATCAGGTCCTTCAGCTCATTAGACATCACTGAAAGCGGCTTCTGATCGGCATTCTGGACGATCGGTGTAATCAGCCCGCCCTCCATCGCCACCGCGACGGAGACATCCACATTATTATATTGCTGGATCGCATTATCCGTCCAGGAGGCATTCGCCGCAGGCACTTCACGCAGGCCCATCGCCACCGCTTTGACCACCAGATCATTAACTGAGACTTTATATGCCGGTTTATCATCTGCCTTGGGTGCAGCATCATTGATACGCTTGCGGGCAGCGAGCAGCGCATCCATCTCACAGTCGATCGTGAGGTAGAAATGCGGTACGGTCTGCTTGGATTCCTGCAGGCGCTTGGCTATGGTTTTGCGCATGCCGGAGTTTGGTATTTCGGTATATTCCACCGGGTTACGACCAAAGGAGATCGCTGCGGTTTGTGCACCGCCTACACTGCCAACACCATTTGCCAGCGCATCTTCTACGTCGGCTTTAATCACGCGACCGTGTGGGCCGGTACCGGAGATGGCACCGATATCAATACCTTCCTGAGAGGCAATACGTTTCGCCAGCGGCGAGGCAAAAACGCGTTCGCCGGAAGAGGCTGCTGCCGGGGCTGTGTGGCCATTTGTTGCCGGCGCAGGTGATGCGGCCGGGGCTGACGCAGCCGGGGCTTCTTCCTTTTTCTCTTCCGCAGCCGGGGCAGCGGCGGTCGATGCGCTGTAGCCTTCCAGCTCCGAGGCATCCTCGCCTTCATCCAGCAGGAGGGCAATCAGCTCATTGACCGGCACATTCTCAGTACCTTCGGAAATCAGAATCTTTCCGAGCTTCCCCTCATCGACTGCTTCCACTTCCATCGTCGCTTTATCGGTTTCAATTTCAGCAATGACATCTCCCGAGGAGACATCATCCCCTTCTTTTTTCAACCATTTGGCAAGCGTCCCCTCGGTCATGGTGGGGGACAGCGCGGGCATAAGAATTTCTATCGGCATGATCCTGAACTATGTGTGTTGACGTTAAGTGAAGATTGAATGTTTTCTTTGGTGAGCGCTTCAATCAGGTCGGTTCCCTTCTCGACGGGAGAAATGGAAAATGAGGCACGGCCATTATAGCGGTAGCCGCTGATGAGGCCATTATTCTGATTGGTATTGATACTGTAATTCTGGGATTGCAGGTGCATCTCTTCCACCCCTGCTTTTTTAGCAATCGTCTGAATGGACTCAAGGCGTTCATCCAGCACCTTGCGCACTTCCTTGATATCAGCGCTCATGCCGTTGAAGCTGGTGCTGATCGTCGCACTCTCATGCATGGTGCAGCCAGATTTAATCATATCTACAAACCGCTCGGATGCATGGGATGCGCTCGGCAGCAGTAATAGGGCAGCGGCCAGAAATACAGGCTTCATGGGTCCCCCTGATTTAATTGTTGGTTAAATGCTGCGGTAGCAGCATTCTTTCGCCGCCTCGATAATACTGTCTGCCTGCGGTAATGCAAGCTTCTCGAGATTGGCGGCGTAAGGTAGCGGCACGTCCACCCCGCAGACACGTGCAGGCGGCGCATCCAGATAATCAAAGCAATGCTCAGAGG
>CAYMGS010000093.1:2704-8371 GCA_964390025.1 uncultured Rickettsiales bacterium
AATGGCAGCAATCTCGGAGCCAATGCCCGCGACCGGCCAGCCTTCTTCGACCGTCAGCACACGGCTGGTCTTTTTAATCGACTCTACTACGCTCTGCACATCCAGAGGACGCACGGTGCGCAGGTCGATTACCTCGGCACTGATGCCCTCTTCTGCCAGCTTCTCAGCGGCTTCCAGGGCTTTTCCTACCATGATGGAATACGTCACGATGGTAATATCTGTCCCTTCACGCTTCACCGATGCCTTCCCGATGGGAATCAGGTAATCATCCTCTTCGGGCACGTCAAAGCTCTGGCCATAAAGGATTTCATTTTCCAGGAAGACAACCGGGTTGGGGTCACGAATCGCTGCTTTCAGCAGCCCCTTGCAATCCGCAGAATCATAAGGCGCAATCACTTTCAGCCCCGGCACATGCGCATACCAGCTGGCGTAGCACTGGGAATGCTGCGCCCCTACGCGGGAAGCAGCACCGTTCGGCCCGCGGAACACCATCGGGCAGGTAATCTGACCACCGGACATGTAATGCGTCTTCGCGGCAGAGTTGATGATCTGGTCGATCGCCTGCATGGCAAAGTTCCAGGTCATGAATTCCACAACCGGCTTCAGCCCTGCCATAGCAGCCCCTACGCCCAGCCCGGCAAAGCCATGCTCGGTAATCGGCGTATCAATGACCCGGCGCTCGCCGAATTCATCCAGCAGCCCCTCGGTGACTTTATACGCCCCCTGATATTCCGCAACCTCCTCGCCCATGACAAAAACATTCTCGTCACGGCGCATCTCTTCCGCCATTGCATCGCGCAGCGCGACACGTACCGTTTGCTCAACCATGTATGCTCCCCTTGGGTCTTAAGCTTCTTCGTAATAGTTTTCGATGATATGTTTGCGCAGAATTGCGCAGTCTTCGTGCGATGCTTCGCTGAAACTCTTATGGCAGGCATTCTCCCATAAGGATTCCTGCTCAGCAAAAGCTGCATCAATCAGGCAGCCTTTCATATCCTGTCTCATATCTTCAAAATTCTGAACCAGCGCGCACATTTTCTGTCTCCTGTTGCTTGCTACTCTTCAATTGTGACATGGGTATATAATTCGGAAGGATCCGGCTCCGGAGATTGCTTGGCAAACTCCGCCGCTTCCGCGATCTGAGCCTTTACGTCTTTATCAATCTGCTTGAGCTGATCTTCATCGACAATCTTTTCGCCGACCATCCAGTCGCGCAGATTATTGATCGGGTCATGTTGCTCCTTGTAGCTGGAGACTTCATCCTTGGAGCGGTATTTCGCCGGGTCAGACATGGAGTGCCCGCGGTAGCGATAGGTTTTCATTTCCATCAGGTGCGGCCCCTTGCCGGAGCGCACATGCTCTACGACTTCACGCCCAGCGCGGTAAACTTCCAGCACATCCATCCCGTTGACCTGACAGCCGGGGATGCCGAACGCTTCGCCACGGCGATACAGTTCGGTGGTGGAAGAACCACGCTTCACGGATGTACCCATCGCATATTCATTATTCTCGATGATGAAAATCACCGGCAGCTTCCACAGCGACGCCATGTTAAACGCCTCGTATACCTGCCCCTGATTCGCTGCACCATCACCGAAATAGCAGAGATTCAGGCGGTTCTCGCTGCGGTATTTATAAGCGAATGCCACTCCGGCTCCAATGGGTACGGACGCGCCAACAATACCGTGACCACCGTAGAAATTCTTCTCGGTGGAGAACATGTGCATGGAGCCGCCCTTACCTTTGGAGTAGCCGTCAATGCGCCCTGTCAGCTCCGCCATCACGCCTTTCGGGTCCATACCACAGGCGAGCATATGACCATGATCCCGGTAGGTGGTAATGACTGAATCATCCGGCGTGATACAATGCTGCATCCCCGTGACCACAGCCTCCTGCCCTATATATAAGTGGCAGAATCCACCGATCATCCCCATCCCGTAAAGCTGGCCAGCCTTTTCCTCAAAACGCCGGATAAGCAGCATCTCACGATACATCTCCAGCAGTTCATCTTTCTCGGGTACGGAGGTTAGTTTCAGATCCTTGGAATTATCGGATTTTTTCTTCGTCGCCATAGTAGACATGCATTCCCTCTAGTTAACCATCATCGATATCAGGGCTATTTTGTGCAGCGCACAATTGCACCTGATTTTCAGGAAGCTATATTATGACGATAGCGATAGCGGTTTTGCAACAAAAAATCGTGACGCAGCGCAGCAAAATCGCACCTATTGTGTTAAAATAATCCACTCATCCGAGGCGGCATATCCGAGCATTTTGCGCGCCTCTTCATCCAGCAGGTCAGGATCGAGGGAAGCAGCGCGCATCATGGTCACCTTCTGCTCCATGAATTCACGCTCGGCACGAACCTCGGCAAGTTCTTGCTCTAACTTCTCTTTTTTGAAACTTTGCACGGCCAGCGCATAGAGCCCCGCTTCACCGTGAAGCGTATGAAACGCCAGATACATGAATGCTGCGGCGTAAATAACAGAGGTGTAAATTTTGTGTGTTCGTGAAGCAGCCATAATACACTTTTAAATTTTATCCTTCACTACAGCACGGCAGCGAGCGGCGTTCCAGAACCGGACGCTTTCTTATATATTGATCGATCAATAAATTACGCGGCGATGCGGCGTTGCAACAGGGCCTGCCCGCTGTAGCGTGCCTCACTACCCAGCGCCTCTTCTATACGGATCAGTTCATTATACTTCGCGGTGCGGTCAGACCGCGAGAGCGATCCGGTTTTAATCTGCCCGCAATTGGTCGCCACGGCAATATGCGCGATGGTGGCATCTTCCGTCTCCCCGGAACGGTGCGAGAGTACGGCGGTGTAGCCTGCACGTTGCGCCATTTCCACGGCTTCCAGCGTTTCCGTAAGCGTGCCAATCTGGTTGACCTTTACCAAAATGGAATTGGCCAGTCCCTTTTCAATGCCCTCTTTGAGAATTTTCGGATTGGTGACGAACAGGTCATCACCCACCAGCTGGATCGTTGCACCGAGGCGTTTGGTCAGTTCCGCCCAGCCATCATGGTCACCCTCGGCGCAGGCATCTTCCATGGAGATGATCGGAAATTCATTGCACAGGTTTTCATAGTACGCAATCAGCCCCTCTGCATCGAGTGATTTACCCTCACCTACCAGCTCATAGCGGCCATTCTTATAAAACTCGCTGGAAGCGGCATCCAGCGCCAGCGCGATCTCATCGCCCGGCGTAAAACCGGCAGACTCAATGGCCTTCATAATATAAGAGAGTGCGTCCTGCGAACTTGCCACGTTCGGTGCAAAGCCGCCTTCATCGCCGACATTGGTATTCAGCCCGGCTTCTTTCAGCTTCGCCTTCAGCGCATGGAACACTTCCGCGCCCATACGTACGGCTTCCGCCTCACTGTTAGCCGAGAGCGGCATAATCATGAATTCCTGAATATCAACGGCATTGTCGGCATGCGCGCCACCATTGATGATATTCATCATCGGCACGGGCAGCAGGTGCGCACGCGCTCCGCCCAGATACTTGAACAAGGGCTGGCCACTGCTTTCGGCGGCAGCTTTCGCCACCGCCAGTGAAACGCCAAGCATGGCATTGGCCCCAAGGCGCGACTTATTCTCCGTGCCATCGAGCGTTATCATCGTACGGTCAATATGGAGCTGATCCCCGGCGTCCATGCCCATCAGCGTATCTGTGATTTCACCATTGACGTTGGCTACCGCTTTTTGCACGCCTTTACCCAGATAGCGACCTTTGTCGCCATCGCGTAGCTCCAGCGCTTCCAGCGAGCCGGTAGACGCACCGGAAGGCACTCCGGCACGGCCAAATGCGCCATCTTCCAGCGTCACGTCCACCTCAATCGTCGGGTTCCCACGGCTGTCCAGAATTTCACGGGCGTGGATGGATTCAATGGCGGTCATGCGGCTCTCCTCAATATGCTTTGTCATTGCACGATTCATTCGGGCAATCCACTATTAAGCCATCTGGATTACCCGGACAAGCCGGGAAATAACTCCGATGTGCAATGCAGAATGGTGTAACCGATACCCGTATGAAAATCAATTCCCTCGCAATCGTCACGAATTCTTCACACATAAAGACCTTCTTTAATGCTACCCCCAACATGTCATTGCATGAGGGAGGAAATAATGACGGGAGAGCACCGCCAAAAAATTCGTACTACATATGACCGGGGCGCAAAAGAATTTGCCCGGCAATATAACGGGGTACAGACCGAAGACGTGCTTTCCGGTCTGAATGAGCGACTCCCCAGATTGCGTGCGCTGGATATTGGCTGCGGCAGTGGCCGTGACGCAAAATGGCTGGCTGAAAAAAGGCTTCCTGGTAGATGCCATAGACATGTCCGAAGGGATGCTCAATGAAGCGGAAGCCACGAACGCACACCCGAATGTTGCTTATTTTCAGGACAGCATGCCCGCACTTGAGAAGGTCAGGGAGAAGCAAGAAAAATACGACGTCATCACTCTTAGCGCCGTATGGATGCATCTGAGCCCCGAGGAACGTGCCGAGTCCTTCCGTCATATTCTGGAGGTCGCCAAGCCGGGCGCAGTAGTATTATTTACCCTGCGTCATGGCCCATCACCGGAAGACCGCCCCATGTTTGAAGTCTCAGTTGAAGAGCTGAAAAAAATGGCCGCCTATGAAATGGTAGAGTGCGAACATGCACTGGCTGCCGAGGATGATAAGCTGGGGCGTGGCGATGTCTGGTGGGAAAATGTATATTTAAAAACACCGCACAGTCATCTTGATGCACTGGCGAACCTGAAGGCAAAAGCTATTCAGCGGCCAGACCGTTCAATCAAGGAATCAAAATTACTGCTTTCTGTAGCTGATGCCCTGCGGCAGTATGACGCGCAGCATATTGACGCATCGCGTGTAAGCATTCCCTTCCGTCCCGTGGCTGAAACGCTGCATCACCTTCAGGATATCGCCAGCATCGCCTGTATGGTACCACCACAGTCGCCTCATGTTAATGAAGACCATATCATGCATGTGATTCGTGATGATAACCCGGTTTTTAAAGCTCCACTGAACACATTGACGGATAAACGCTCAGGACATCCGCTCTTTGTTCCCCACCGGAGTGAACATGGAGACTGGCATTTGAGCATGCCTGCTGATGTTGCCGACGCCATTGATACATATCGTCCACTGGTGGTGAGTAGCGCCGCCGAAGTTATCAGTCAGCGCTTACAGGAACTAGCGGCGTCATTTGACCGGCCTTACGTCGAACGTTACACACATGAACTTGCCGCACGCGCTGCCGCAGAACGCACATTGTAAATTATGACAAAATTGTCATAATTCACGCTATTTTCGTGTCATTTATTCGTAAATATGTTAAGTTACACCTGTTTTGTTCATTCCGAACTTAACCTCTGAGGTTTCAGAGTATGCTTCAACCCCTGAAAGGGAACTGTAAGCTATGGGTAATCTCGAAGCTTTGCAAAACATGCAAGCAATGATCTTGGCAGCAATAAATGGCGCGCTTCCCGACGGCATGGAAATCTTGGTTGTCGACGAAGCCGATGACGCTGTTATGATGGTCGCCGTCGATGAGGGCATTGATCTCGATGAGGCGGAACACAGGGCAACCCTTGCCGTGTGCATCGCCGAGTCAGCAATCGCCGATATCGGTGTGAGCGGAGATGAGGGGCTGGAT
>CAYMGS010000094.1:0-8307 GCA_964390025.1 uncultured Rickettsiales bacterium
GGGAAGATATTGAGCAGGTCTATGGTACGCTAAATGACAAGCGTGCCAGTCTGACCTACGATATTGACGGGCTGGTACTGAAAGTCAACCAGCTGGACTGGCAGCAGCGTCTGGGTAATATCACACGTACACCGCGCTGGGCGGTGGCGCTGAAATTTCCGGCTGAGCAGGCGCAGACAGTCGTGGAAGCCATTGATATTCAGGTGGGGCGCACCGGTGCCTTAACGCCGGTGGCGCGGCTCGCCCCGGTGACGGTGGGCGGCGTGGTCGTCAGTAATGCCACGCTGCATAATGAAGATGAAATTGCCCGTAAGGATATACGGGTGGGCGATACGGTCGTCATCCAGCGTGCAGGTGATGTCATCCCGCAGGTGGTGCGGGTGATTAAAGAGCATCGCCCGGAAAATACCGAGAGCTACCGTTTTCCTCATACCTGCCCGCGTTGTGGTTCGGCGGCTCACCGGGAAGAAGGGGAAGCGGTGTGGCGCTGTACGGGTGGCCTGATCTGTCCGGCGCAGCAGGTGGAACGTCTCAAGCATTTTGTCTCACGTGGGGCATTTGATATTGAGGGGCTGGGTGCCAAGCAGGTAGAGGCTTTCTGGCATGACGGGCTGATCCGTGAGCCTCAGGATATTTTTACGTTGGAGACACAGGATAAGGCCAGCCTGACACGGTTGCGGTATCGGGAAGGGTGGGGTGAGAAATCTGCCGCCAACCTGTTTAGCGCGATTGAGCGCGCCAGACAGGTTACCTTACCCCGTTTTATTTATGCGCTTGGTATCCGTCATATCGGGGAGGGGAATGCCGGGGTGCTGGCCCGCCATTACGGGACGCTTGAGGCATGGGCGACTGCGATGGAGGCTGTAGCGGATGGTGATGAGGCAGCGCAGGCAGAACTGTTGAATATTGACGGTATAGGTGCATCGGCAGCAGGCGCGTTAACTGATTTTTTTGCCGAACCACGCCAGCGGGAGGCATTTGAGCGCCTATGCTCCGAGGTGCAGGTGGAAGTCATGGAGGCTGTTCGGGAGTCTGTAGTTTCCGGTAAAACCGTCGTATTTACGGGGAAACTGGCACAGTTGAGCCGTGATGAGGCGAAAGCGCAGGCCATATCACTGGGGGCGAAGGTTGCGGGGTCTGTATCTTCGAAAACGGATATGGTCGTGGCCGGGGAAGATGCGGGTTCGAAACTAAAAAAGGCTCAGGAACTGGGAATAGAAATTATCAGTGAGGATGCATGGATCGCGCTGACTGGCAGGTAGAAATTGACCATACGGCGGCAGATGTTGCCATGCTGGATGCCGCATTTGATGAGCATGCGCTGGCCATTGCCAGTTTTGAAGTCAGTGAGGCGAGCGGCGCATGGCGTACCACCTTGCTCTTTGGTGAGCGGCCAGAGCGGGCATGGCTTGAAGAGTGTTTAAATGGCTTACCTTACCGGATAAACCCCGTGGAGCAGAAAGACTGGGTAGCGGAGACACAGGCCGGGTTTCCACCGGTAACGCTGGGACGGTTTCTGGTGCTGGGTTCTCACCACCATGATGTGTGCAGCACCGGCAAACTGATATTGCATATGGACGCAGGCGCGGCCTTCGGCACCGGTGAACATGCAACCACTGCCGGGTGTCTGCAGGCGCTGGAGTGGATTATAAAAATATTGCCCCCCGCCTCGCCTCCTGCTCGGCAGACCCGCTGCGCCAGAGCTTTAGCGCGGCGAGTGGGCCTGACGCCTTCGGCGACTAAAGGGCTCGATCTCCTGACCTTGCTTCCCGTTTCCTGTAAGGAAAGGAGGCCAGTAGGCCGACTCAGCCATGAGCCCGCGAAGCGGCGCCCTATTGCGAGCGCAGGAGGCGCGAGCAGGGGGCATCAAATACTAGACATGGGCTGCGGTTCGGGCATACTCGCCATTGCGGCGGCGAAGCTTTGCCATGTTCCGGTGCTGGGTGTGGAGATCGACCCGGTGGCAACATCGGTGGCGGCCGCTAATTTCCAGCGCAACCGTTTACATGGTTTGTGTCGCGCCATCACGGGAAATGGGTACCGGGCACCGGAGGTGAGGGGCGAATATACCCTGATCTTTTCTAATATTCTGGCCGGGCCCTTAGTGCGGTTTGCGCCGGAGCTGGCGCAGCATCTTGCACCGGGTGGTTACGCGGTGCTGTCCGGATTGCTCAATCATCAGGCTAGCTGGGTGCTGGCCGCACACCGGGCGCAGCAGATCTATCTGGTCAAACGTATCGTGATCGGTGAATGGACAACACTGATACTGGGTAGATGAAGGATAAAGGATAAGAGATCAGGGAATCGGGTCTATCTCTTATCTAGTCTTCATCAGCGTACTGTTTTTCCATTTTCTCGTGGCGTTCCTGTGCCTCGATGGACAGCGTGGCAATCGGGCGGGCCTCTAGGCGGCGGATGCCGATGGGGTCACCGGTTTCCTCGCAATAGCCATATTCACCTTCGGCAATGCGCTTGAGTGCCTTATCGATTTTGGAAATCAGTTTCAGGTAGCGGTTACGCGTGCGCAACTCCACACCGGCTTCCGTTTCCAGCGATGCCCGGTCTGCGATATCGGACTCGTGCCAGTTTTCTTCTTTCAGGTGATCAATGGTTTCACGTGATTCCTCGATCAGCTCTTCGCGCCATGCAAGCAACTTCTGGCGGAAATATTCCAGCTGCTTATCGTTCATATAGTCTTCTTTTTCGGACGGCCGGTAGTTTTTTGGAAGCGTAACGCCCATGGATTGCTCCGTTGCTTTTATCGTTCAAAAAATCGGAAGCAATCTTCTACTGGATGTAGGGGGCGAATGCAACTGATAAATGCAAAAAATACAGTGCTGCGAGCGCCTTATCAGACGGTGATATCGCTGGAAAAAGGGACCTGAGACTCGTGCGGAACGGCTGATGTTTCCGGGGTGGGTTCCTGCGTATAGGCAGGAGTCAGGGAGGGGGCCGTCGCGTGGTCTGCCGGAACATCATCGGATGTTGCATCATCCTGATCGATGGCATTCCATGCTTCACGCATCTCCTTGAGTTCGGTAATCAGCTCATCACATAGTCCCAGGTCATTGGTCCGTTGGATTGTCAATATCCGAGAATCCACGGAGGAGTAGAAATCGTATAGCACTTTGGCGACAGAGCCACCATTCTCGAAGTCCAGGCACGATTGTAGGCCCAGCACCACGTCAGAGGCCTTAACCAGCAGGTTGAAACGGTCTTCGATCCGCTGTTCATTGATAGCTTCTTTAGCCTGTTTAAGAAAACGAATCATTCCGTCATACAGCATGATGACCTGACGTGTCTTGCCGACCGTGTGAAAGGCCTGCGCGTATGCCTGATGTGCCATATGCTGTGGTGACATGGTCGTCTCCTCTTAGCTGTTAGCCTGTGCATTTGCCTGTGCATCCAGGCTTTGCAGTAATGTATTTGCCGAAGAAATCGCCTGCTCCAGTGCAGAGAATTGTTCAAGCAGGCGCTGACGGAACCGCTCCACAATTTCATCCACGCGGGCAATTTCTTCCGTGTAACGCTCATTTTCATCTTCAATGGAGGACAGCTCAATATCTACGGCGCCGGTATCTTCCTCCAGCAGCGTATCAAGAGTGTTGTAGATTCTGTCACCAATACCCTGACTGATATTCACGTTGACGACACTATCACCGGCGTCGGAATAGATCATGGTCAGGCCTTCCAGTACCGTGCCGTCTTGTCCTTCCAGCACGATGGAGCCGCCACCAAGATCAGTTTTATTCAGCGTGATAGTCTGAACCACGGAATCCGCATCAGTGTAAGTCGCTTCGAAAACCTGATTGGTCTGGTCAATGTTGAGTGAGAAGCTGCTGACATCCAGTGCATTGCTGCGATCAAAGACCTGCAGGTTCGGATCATCGGATGTCATGGTAAACTGGAATACGCGGGCAACCGCATCATAGTCGGCTGCAAGGGCGGAATCCAGTTTGTCTTCATCAATGGTCATGATGTTTCGGGTAAATGGCGTTTCTTCATCACCGGGGAAATCGTTAAAGGTAATACCCAAATCCGAGAGGCGGGCCGGATGACCGGCGGTGATGCCTTCCACCACCTGGGTCATCTCAGCGGAAATCCGGCTCATCGCCAGACGCATGGCGGGGTTATTGACCAGTACGGCGGTCTCTAACGGCTGGCCATTCGTGCCAACTTCCGACTGACGGGCAACGAACAGGCGGAATGCATTGTAAGAATCCACAAAGTTCAGAATGCCCTGTTTTGCCAGCTCCGTATCCGGGTCAATACTAACTTCAAGCGTAGTACCCGGAGGCGTTTCCTGCATAAGATTGAAGGTGACGCCTTCCACAATATCATCCATGCTATTATTGCCACGGGTGATGGTGGTTCCGTCAAATTCGATCTGTGCATCCAGGCCGTTCTGCTGAATGGCAAAGCCGACATTGAAAATACCGGGGTTGAGGGCGGCGATATCGTAGTTGGAATCGGTACCTGTCTCGATCGCTTTGAATGAAATACGGTAATTGCCATCCGACACCTTGATGGCCACGGCTTCAATGCCGCTGGCGTCAGAAATGGCATTCACCTTATTCACGACGTCATTGAGCGTATCACCGGTATCCAGTGTGACGGGTTCTGAGGTTGCCCCGATCAGCATTACACCGGAATTCAGCGGGCCGCCGCCATCTACAATGGAAGTGTCCGCATCCGCCACAGCAAACGTATCCGTCGTCTGGATGTTACGCGTTGCGAGCTGTGTAATTTCAATTTCATAATCCGCGATGGAGGCACCGGGTTCAGCGGTCACGTTGAGGTACGTGCTACCTGCGATGGCTGAGTTGGAAACCACTGTTCCGCTGCGGAATTCAAAGATATTATCCGCTTCATTCTGCACGCCCGGCGGATTACGGAGGAAATTTGCCGCATCCCGGAAATTATCCATCAGGCTGCTCATTTCCGTAAGTGCCGTGGTGCGCAACGCATTGGTCTCAATGCGTTGCTCAAGTAATACTGCTGGCTGACGCTTGGCCTCACTGAGGCTTCCAATCAAGGATTCAATGTCCAGCCCTGAGCTACCCCCCGTGAGGATTTGCTTATCACCGGCGGAGAAAATATTGCCGAGTTGAATTTGCGTAATCATGTCCTAATCCTCTTGTTTCTTTTCTATCCGGCGGTCTTTTATGCCTACCTGTTTCCGGCGCCGAATATACATATAGTTACTATAGAATATACTGCGCAAAAAGTATGCCTGTTTAGGCATTTACCTTAATTAAACTTGTATCGATACCTGCGGTATCCAGCCGTTTCACCAGTTCGGGCTCCGGGTAGTAGGTAATGGAGCCGTCACGCAGATTTGTAAAGCGTGTTACAAACTGACCAGCTGCATCCTTAAATATCGTGAAGCTGGTGTCACTGACTGCAAACAGATCCTTCGCTTGCTCTACTGCGCGGCGTATGGCTTCCATGCGCTGCTGATCTGTCGCTCTGAATTCTACTTTGTCTGTGGCCGGTACTTTAACCGGCGTTTCTGCCTGGGATTTCTGAACGACCGGAAATTCACTGGCTGAGCGATTTGCTCCTAAGCTTATAGGCTGCTGTGCCTGTATGTTGCCGATTTCCATGTTCCTCTCCTAAAAAAACCCTGTGTTCTTTATTGTGTCTGCGGGGCCCCGGGGGAGGAATTCCACCCCCGGGGCTTCCCCTGATCGATTATCCGATCAGCTTGAGCAGGTTCTGCGGCAGCAGGTTCGCCTGAGCCAGTACAGCAATACCGGCCTGCAGTTGTACCTGAGCAGTCGCAAATGCGGTTGATTCAGCCGCTACGTCGGTGTCGAGCAGTACGCCGCGAGCTGCATCCTGGTTCTGGATGGAGCTTTCAACGTTCGCTGCTGCGAAGTCGAAGCGCGATTGCAGCGCACCTACTTCGGCACGAACCGAGGTAACAACGTCGATGGCGTCATCGATTGCATCGCTGGCGATAGCCGCGTTCTCAGAGGTCAGTACATCGAGCGTCAGACCACCGTAAATGGTACGGGTGTCTACGTTCTCAATGCCCACGCTCAGCGTGTCACTCACCGTCGTTCCTACCTGGAACTTGAGCTCTGCGGAGCCATCACCTACACCGAATGCGGTACGCAGGGCTTCTTCGAAGCTTGCTGCTTTCGCATCGGTATCGAACTCGATGGCAACGTCGCCGGTACGGAAGGTCAGGACCTTATCCGCATCCAGTTCATTCACCAGTTCGATCACGGCATTGGCACCCATCTGATCGCCGATGTTGGAAGCAGAGCGGTACTCTTCTCCGTTGATGGAGATGATCAGAGAACCATTTTCACTGCTGCCCTGCGGCGCTGCAACGCGGATATAGTCGATTTTAACATCGGCAAAATCCGTTTCCTGCAGTTCGAAGGATGTACCAATCAGCGTACCGGTGACCACACCATCAGTCTGGATGCTTTGCTCGCCGGAGTAGCTGGAAACCGTACGGTTCTGGTAGAAGTCCAGGCTTTCAAAAGCTGCATTCATGCGCAGAGCAAGATTGTCAGCTTCGGCCTGGGTGCTTACCGTTTCACCGTTGTTGGCAGCCATCTGGACATCAAAATATCCACCGCCGGTTTGCGAGAAGAAGCGCACCGTCGTGTTGGCCGTCGGGTTGGTGGTTACAGTTTGTGCTGTGTAGGTATGCTCTCCCACGGTGATGGACATATCCACCGTGTTGGCCGTACCTCCGTAGGTGGCGGAGAAGCCGGAGATGGTACCTACAAAGTCAGCGTTGGTTACACCGGAAGTGTTAACCCCGCCATTCTGACCGGTGTTCAGCGCACCACCATTGGTGATGGAAGAACCGGTCACGCCGTTGTTCAGCGCTACCGTCAGGGTGGCACCGGTAATGTCAGTTACCGTACCTACATCGACACCACGAATCTTGATCTGGTTGCCGTCACGATACGCTTCAATCTGGTTGAGCGCATAGTTTTCGACTTCCGTCCCATCGTAGTTGTTGATGGCAGCCACCATATTGTCCAGCGTGTCTTCGAGCGTTGCGCCAACAGCTGCTTCAGCAGGACCGCCGCCACCGCCTGTGCTAAACTCAAATGCCACACCGGCAATGGTGATGTTGGTCGGCGGGTTCTGACCAAAGTTCGCCGCTGCATCCAGATCACCGTCTGCGATTTCCGGGAAAATCACAGCGATTTCAGATTGCAGCTGGTTCTGGTCGGATACGAGATTGTTGCCAATCACGCCCACACCGGTGGTATCACCGGCACCGATACCCACATCATCTCCACCGTCAAGATAGAATACGGAGTTGTTGGTTGTGTTACCGGCCGCTTCAAATGCATCAGCGTTTGCTACGGTGTTTGCGAGACCACCAAAGGTAAGCTGAACAGCGTTACCGTTTGCGTAGGTATCGTCCTGCCGGTCACGTGCCAGCTCAAACTGGATGTTGTAAGCACCGGAAGACCCGATAATACGCGCAGTATACCCATGCGTAGCCTGACCTGCATTGATCCGCTCCACAATGGACTGCAGCGTATCGTTAGCAGCGACCGTGACTACTGTAACAGCACCGGTACCACCATCATCGATGGTGAGCTGCTCACCGATCTGGAAGGGGGTGGTGGCGGTTGCTGCTACGGCTGCGGCTACATCTGTGATGCTATCAAGCGCCAGTGCGTTACTGGAAAGCATGACGTTTTCAGACGACAGTCCGCCCGCACTTACAACACCGACACCTGTACCACTGCTATCGATGGCAGTACTGCCGTTACCGGAAATGGTGTACACTTCACCTTGCGTACCACCGTTATCGGCGGTAATCACCAGCGAGTTACCCGAACGGGAATAGGTCGCCTGTGAAATGGCAGTGTTAGTAGACGCATTCAGCACGGTCACCAGATTGTCCAGTGTTTCCTGAATGGTGCCGCCAATGCTGTACGCGGTATTGGTACCTGCAACAGCAGCGTTGTTGTCGGCTTCAAACGTTGCGCCGTTGAGGATGAGAATCTCACCGTCTGCGGCTTCTGTTTGAACAGTGATGCTGGCAGTTGCGGAAGTCGCCGCTGCATCCACGTCAGATACGCGAACCGTCTCGGAGGTGGAACCGTCGAGCAGGCCTACGCCGTTAAAGTTGGTCTGACCTACCAGACGATCAATTTCCTCGGACAGGTTTTGGAATTCCTGATTGAGGAAGGAACGCTCAGCAGCGGTCAGAGAACCGGAACCCGACTGCACTGCGATGGCCTTCTGGCGTTGCAGAATGTCGGTAATTTGACCGAGGGCACCGTCAGCAACCTGCAGCAGGGAAGAACCCTGAGAGGT
>CAYMGS010000095.1:0-8282 GCA_964390025.1 uncultured Rickettsiales bacterium
GTCTGACCGCGAAGTGTATCTCAATATTGCCGGGGGGCTCAGGATTGCCGAACCGGCGGCAGACCTCGCGGTGGCAGCGGCGCTGATTAGCGCGGCGCAGGATATTCCCCTGCCGGGATCGACCGTGTTTTTCGGGGAGATTGCGCTTTCCGGCGAGGTGCGCAGCGTGGCGGCCAGTGAGCAACGCCTGAAAGAGGCCGCCAAGCTGGGATTCGAGCGCGCTTACTTCCCCGCACCCTCCGGGGCAAAGACGGAATTACCCCTTGGCATGCATGCTATTTCTCATGTACAAGAAATGCTGACTTTACTTGCAACACCGGCAGTGATACCACAGCGCGCATGATCGACGCCCAACTCAGTATGAACCTGTTTGACGCCATTGTGCTTGGCGTGCTGTTCCTGTCGGCCCTGATTTCATTTTTCCGGGGTTTTATCCGGGAGTTTCTCTCGCTGCTGGCATGGGTCGGCGCGGCCTTTATCACACTGTATTTTGTCGTAGACGTGGCGGAATATCTGGAACCGTATGTTAAAAAACCGATGGTCGCCGCGATTTTTGCCACGCTGGGCACGTATTTCGTGGCACTGATGACGATCTCGCTGCTCTCTTCCATCATCGTACGTTACCTCAAGACCGGTGAGGATGTGGGGGCGATGGACAATCTGCTCGGCCTGTTTTTCGGCGTGATTAAAGGCTCGCTGATCGTGGCGCTGGGCTACTTCCTGCTTTCGGTCGTGCTGGGCGCGAATAAGGAAGAATACCCCGACTGGGTGAAAACCGCCTACACGTTGCCTGCTGTGGAAAAGGGGACGCGCATTGTGGTGGCGATGATGCCGGGCTATCTCAAGGAAATTACAGAATACGCTCAAAAAGAAGAAAATGAAGAGTTTAATCTGGATGAGTCACTGGAGGGCCAGCCTGTTGAGGACGCTGCTGATGAGGGACACGGTTATGACCCAACAGACATGCAGCAATTGCAGGAGATTCTAAAAGGTGTGGAAGAGGGAGCCACCGAGCAGCGGGAGGGGGAAGGAAGCGCAGAAGGTGAGCCTGCCCTGTAAGACAGACCCTGACGACGACCACCTGCATGAGGAATGCGGGGTCTTTGGTATTTACGGCCATAGTGATGCCGCCGCCCACGTAGCGCTGGGCCTGCATGCCCTGCAGCATCGCGGGCAGGAAGCGGCAGGGATTGTTTCCTATGATGGCACGCAATTTTACTCGCACCGGGCACAAGGGCTGGTGGGTGATAACTTTAATTCAGCACATATTATCGAGAAACTGGGTGGTCATTGCGCCATCGGCCATAACCGTTATTCCACAACCGGTGAGACTCTGCTGCGCAATGTACAGCCCTTGTTTGCGGAATATAATTTCGGCGGGATGGCGATTGCACATAACGGCAACCTGACCAATGCCATCACCATGCGCAACCGTCTGAAAGAACGCGGGTGCCTGTTTCAGTCCACCTCTGATACGGAAACGATTATCCAGCTGGTGGCGGTCAGTGAGGCGAGCACCGCGCAGGCACGGCTGATCGACGCGCTGCAACTGGTGGAGGGCGCCTATTCGCTGGTGGCTCTGACCGAGAAATGGATGATTGGCGCACGTGACCCAAGTGGCGTGCGACCGCTGGTGCTGGGTAAAATCGGCGATGCGCATATACTGGCGTCGGAGTCCTGCGCACTGGATATTCTGGGTGCGGATGTTGTGCGTGATGTGAAACCCGGCGAGATCGTGATTATCAATGAGCATGGGGTAAACAGCCTCTTTCCTTTCACCCCGACGCCCAGCCGCTTCTGTATTTTCGAATATGTGTATTTCGCGCGTCCGGACAGCATTCTGGGGGGACGCAATGTCTATGAGGCTCGCAAGTGTATCGGTGAGGAGCTGGCACGCGAAGAGCCGGTGAAGTCGGATATTGTGGTGCCGGTGCCGGACTCAGGCGTACCGGCGGCGATTGGGTATGCGCAGGAATCCGGGTTGCCGTTTGAGCTGGGCATTATCCGTAATCATTATATCGGACGCACCTTCATTGAGCCAACGGACAGCGTGCGTCATCTCGGAGTAAAGCTGAAACACAACGCCAATGACTACATGCTCAAGGATAAGATCGTGGTGCTGGTCGATGACAGTATCGTGCGGGGTACCACCTCCAAGAAGATCGTGGCCATGGTGCGCGAAGCCGGGGCAAAAGAAGTGCATATGCGTATTGCCAGCCCGCCGACGACGCATTCCTGCTTTTACGGGGTGGATACGCCCTCGCGCGAGAAATTACTGGCGGCGCGTCATAGTGTGCAGGAGATGGCGGAATTCATAGGTGTCGACAGCCTGGCGTTTATCTCCGTGGACGGGCTGTACCGGGCGGTAGGCGAAGAGGCACGTAACGGGGAGACGCCCCAATATTGCGATGCCTGCTTTACCGGCGACTACCCGCTACCGCTGACCGATCATGAAAGCGGGCAGGGTAGCCAGAAGCATCTCTTTAGCGGATTTGCAGAGATATGAGTGGGGCACTGGAAGGTCGGATTGCCCTCATTACCGGTGCTTCCCGCGGGATCGGTGCGGCGGTGGCGGAAGCTTACGCAAAAGAAGGTGCGCAGGTAATTCTGACCGCACGTACCGTGGGTGGGCTGGAAGAAACGGATGACAAAGTACGGGCGGCTTCGGGTAAGCCCGCAACACTGATTCCACTCGATCTGGAACGGCACGACCAGATTGATGCGCTGGGCGCAGCGATTCACGAGAAGTGCGGGCGGCTGGATGTGCTGGTAGGCAATGCTGCCATGCTTGGTAACCTGACACCGCTTTCCCACGCTGAGCCTAAGATGTGGCAGCGTGTACAGGATGTGAACCTGACGGCAAACTGGCGCCTGCTGCGCAGTCTCGACCCGTTGCTGAAAGCCTCAGAGGCGGGGCGGGCCATTTTTGTGACGTCCGGTGCGGCGAAGGCCGCCTTCGCCTATTGGGGGGCATATGCGGTCAGTAAAGCAGGGCTGGAAATGCTGGTGCGCACTTACGCTGCGGAGAACGCTAAAACATCCGTCTGTGCCAACCTGATCGACCCGGGAGTAGTGGCGACGGCCATGCGGGCACAGGCCTTTCCGGGAGAGGATGCATCCGGACATAGTCTTCCGGAGCAAGTGACTGATTTATTTGTTAAGATAGCATTAACCTCTTTCTGCGAAAATGGTAAAATCTACCACGTGTCATGACACGTGAGTGAGCAGAGAGAGCGACTCCGATGATACAACATAAACAACACATCCTCGTGGTCGAGGATGAAGAGCTGCATCGTGACATTTTAAGTGAGCAGCTACATACCGCCGGTTATCATGTGATTACCGCCAATGACGGTATGGAAGCTATTCGGTTATTGTCTGAACGGGCGCAGGAGATTCGGCTGGTGATGCTGGACTGGATGATCCCCGAGCTGGACGGCATCGGTTTCCTCAGGAAAATTCGCCAGCATAAGCGGTTTAAACATCTCCCGGTTATTATGCAGACCGGACGTTCGCAAAAAGCAGAAGTTCAGCAGGCAATTGAAGCAGGTGCAAACTATTACCTGATTAAACCCTACGAACAGGATAAAATGCTGGGGCTGGTGCGTCAGGCGCTGCAGGAAGCCAGTAGGTATTATTAGTTTTTAATTGCCCTGCCCGGCACATACTGTACCCCCGCAACACGTGCAGGGTCATGGCTCAGGGCTGGCTCGGTATACTGACCTCCGGTTTGTTAATGGCCCCTGCTTCGGGCTACTGCCCTCCGCAATGGGCGACGCTTCGCTTGCTCTTGGCAGGCACGAACATACTGTTCGTGCTTTTTCCCTGTGCCCTCCTTGTGAAGGCCAATTCATTGACAGGTTATATTTACCACCTGCTGCCGCATGCTGATGCATTGATACACATAATCGTTTGACAAACGGCCCGGTAAAATTTAGAAAAGCGCTTCCGCCTGTATGGGTCAGTAGCTCAGGTGGTTAGAGCGCACGCCTGATAAGCGTGAGGTCGGAGGTTCAACTCCTCCCTGACCCACCAGCCTACGCTCTGCGAGCTTCGGCTCGGCAAGCCATAGGTTTGACGAGATGGAGTGAACAGTAAAGCGGAGGCTGTCGCGCCGAAGTTGTTTTGACAACGAAGGCGGACGATACCAGTATATCAAGGTATTTGAACGGGTTTGAAGATGAGGCGCTTACGCCTTCTCTTCTTCTTCCAATACGGTATCTTCACGGGTGACGCGGTTTCGCCCGGTTTTCTTGGATATATAGAGTGCTTCATCTGCTCGGCGAATCAGAGTAGGTAACGTGTCCTTACCCGGGCGGTATGCCGCTGCACCAATAGAGACAGTAATTTGTCCTACGGTTTCGCCCGTATCCTTACGCTTTAATTCCTTACTGGCAATCGCTGCCCGCAGATGCTCTGCCACAGCCATGGCACCATCCAGCGGAGTGGCAGGAAGCATCACCGCAAATTCCTCACCGCCAAACCGTGCGACAATGTCCCGGCCTTTAAGCGTGTCCGTCAGAATTTTGGCAACTGTTTTCAGTACTTCATCCCCGATCAGGTGCCCGTGGGTATCATTAAAGTTTTTGAAGAAGTCAATGTCGATCATCAGCAGGCATAGCGGAGCACCCTGTTCTTCAGCAAGCTGGGTGAGGCTGTCCATGAGCTTGTTGAATGCATTCCGGTTAAAGACACCGGTCAGGTAATCGCGTTGTGCTTCATGCGTCACTTCCACCAGATGCTGTTTCAGCCCCTCCACTTCCTGCCGGGAGGACTCCAGCTTGGCATGCATCGCCTCACTGCGCATTTTCAGTGATTTAGTGCTTTCAATAATCTGATGAACGATGCTTCCCAGCTCTTCCGTTCCCTGTTCGTTTTCCAGCGTGGTAATATGTGTGTCCATCTCGGCCTGATAGTTCTCACTTTCACCGGAGAAATTGCCGATCACGCTTAGCACCTGCGCCAGCACCTGTTTGGCATCATGAAAGGTCTGTTGCTGACTCATTTCAGCCGGGGCAATATATTTCTGGTGCAGGTACCCATGCAGGCCCTCATCAAAAGGCACATCTTCGTCAATGGCCTTATTCACTTCTTTGATAAGTGGTTTGTTCTCGCCGGAGACATAATGGTACCAGACGGAATAATGGACAGGCAGCGGTGTGATACCACGCTCCGCCATAATCTCCATGGCCTTCCCGGCCAACGGGTTAGAATTATCCGACGATGTCACTGTCTGCCTCGAAGCGGATGGAAGAATTGTTGTCCTATAAGCTTACATAAACGGCTCTTAAGAAACTACTAACAAGCCGAAAATTAAGAAAAAGGTTAACAAAAAAGCTTGCGCAGCAGCCTAATTGGTTTATGGTAATGTATCTGCAGTACAATAACCCAAAGCCGCGTATACCGTAGTGTAAGATAAGTCAGGTAGTTGTGTGTATGACTGTTTCCACATTCAAGTCTAAAGAATTATCTCCGGATACGACTACCGCCATGCCCAAGATCAACGTGCGGCCTGTGCGTGTGTCCAGCCCTGACCCGGCCAGTGATTCAGTGTTTGCCCCGTCCCGGGAAGCAGCACAGCCCGGTGGAACCGGAGGACGGACGGCATCCGCTGCTCCACCGAAGAAACATGCTGACTGGGACGTACGGTTTGCGCTTGGTCTGATCGTACTAATTGTAGTCGTCAATGCATCACTGACCTTTTTGCTCGGCGGTGATACGACGCATGAGCAGGAGGATATTTTTCTCTCCAAAGAAGAGGCCCTGACCGTCTCTCCGGATTATACTGAGACAGTGCCAGCAGCGAGTCATGGCGCGCTCCGCCCTACACAACGCATGTCGGTCAGTGGTAATAATGCGAACGCCTCTGAACGTACCGAAGTGTTCATATCACCGGAAGATAAGAGGGTGTTGCTACGCCAGCTCAATCAGGCGCCACCTAACTGGAGAGAGGGCATCGAAAAGCGCAATGTACAGGATCGTACCGGCACGTATCGTGCCCTGGAAGAGCAGCGTGCGCTCTCCATTATTCAAAAACAACCATAAAAACACAGATGTGCCGCGCATAATATGACGGCATACTGGAAGCGATATGATGAAATATATGTCTCTGGCTATACTGGGTTTCTGGGCTGTTATGGGGGCAACGTTACCCGCTGTTTCAGCTGGCGCCGAAGACAAGCCGCTTGGTATGGTGACCGGGCCTTCCACGGGCACGTATGTTGCGTTTGGTAAAGATATTGCCAAGGTGGCAATGGCCGAAGGAGAGCCGCTGGAAGTGAAGCCGTCCAACGGGTCTATCGATAATATCCGCCGCATTGCCGAATCCGACGAGAATGCCGCGCTTGGTATTGTACAGTCCGATGTGCTGGGGTTTCTGCGGCGCTCTACCAACCCGCGCTCACAGCAGATTGCAGAGCGTTTGCGGCTGATTTTCCCCTTTTATACAGAAGAGGTGCATGTACTGGCACGCCGGGATGTTAAACACTTTCAGGATCTGAAAGATCGTCGCGTGGTGATTGGTCAGACAGGTAGCGGCAATATGCTTACCGCGATGAATCTGTTTGCGCTGACCAATATTAAACCGGCTCAGATGATCCAGATACCTCCGGATCAGGGGGTGGTTGCAGTGCTCTCCGGTGAGGTGGACGCCGTTATCTTTACAGCCGGCAAACCCGTGACGCTGTTTCGTAATCTGCAGCAGATGCGCTCCGATTTTGACGGTAAATATGCCGAATTGCTGAACCAGATACATTTTCTTCCTGTGACCGGTGACGCCATTGTAGCAGAATATGACAAGGCAGAAATTACCCCGGAAGATTATGATTTTGTTAAAAAAACAATACCGACTGTTTCGGTCACCTCCGTCTTGATCGCGTATGATTTTTCTTCCCGTAAGAATGCATATTACGAGGAGCGATGTTCGCAGCTGGAAGCAATTGGACGGGCTATACGTGGGCATCTGAGCTGGCTGAAAGAAAACGGACACCCGAAATGGCGTGAGGTTAATCCTTTCCGTCCTGTAGCGCTGTGGCAGCGCGATCAGTGTGCATGGCAGGAGGCACAGCATGAAGCGCCGCGTCTGAGTAGTGATTTGGAGCGCGACCTGCTGGGTATTGTCCAGCGTACGGCGACGACGAAATAAATGCGTCAGCGCCCTGTGATGGTGGAATGTGCTGATGCAGAATGTGCGCGCACTCTGAAATCTGCGATCTCGTCAGTGGCAACGATCATCCATACAGAAGTGCCTGAAGGGGAATGGGTGCTTGTGACCGATGACACGACATCATCATCAAAATTTGCCCATGCGCCCAGTTTTTGTGTGATAATTGATGTTGGTAAGAGCATATTACCGGAACCCGGATTACAGTCCTATATCACCTTGCCTGCTCCGGTCAGGCTTGGTCATGTGGTTAAAACAATTGCTGAACTTGCAGATGCAGCACGTGGTGAGCATGTGCCACTGCTACCGAATCATCCGGCCTATCTGGATAGTGTCAGGCGTGAGCTGGTGGACAGCCATGGACAGCGTTACGATCCACTTACAGAAAAGGAGAGCCGACTGCTTGAGGCGTTGGCCCGGGCCCAGGGGAAGGCGCTCAGCGAAGAGGCATTGCTAAAAGGTATCTGGGCCTATCAGCCTAATGTACACACGCACACGCTGAAGACCCATATATCCCGTGTCCGCAATCATCTGCAGCAACTCTGTGATGCGATTGACCTGATACTGGATGATGACGGGTATCGTCTGGTGGCAGGCGCGGCATAAACCTTTATTTTTTGTCTGAAATAAGATAGAACGTGCCCGTTTAGAAAGCGCAATATGGCGAGAGGAGATGTCATGCGGGTGACAAGAATATGCGGGTTGGGGCTGGCCGGAATGCTGGCAGGCATCAGTGTATATACCGCAGAGGCGCAGACATTACATTTCACCGAAAAAGACTGGCGGGTGTTCAGTCATGGTAAAGGAGCGACGCGGCAATGCTATATCGCCAGTGTTGCCATCAAGAAAACCGGTAATTATACGGCACGGGGGGAACCGTTCGTGATGGTGACACATCGCGGTGCTGCCGGTGACGAGGTAAGTGTTTCTTCCGGGTATCCTTATAAAAAAGGTTCGGAAGTTTCACTGACAATTGATTCCAAACGCCATACGCTGTTTACACAGGGCGAGCGTGGCTGGGCGTATAGTGCAGAACAGGACGCGACCCTGAATAAGGCCATGATGCGGGGTAGCCGCATGGTGGTGAAGGGTACATCGCAAAAAGGAACCTATTCCTCCG
>CAYMGS010000096.1:0-3593 GCA_964390025.1 uncultured Rickettsiales bacterium
TCTACCAGCTGAGCTAACGCCCCCTTCGGGTGAGTAAGCGTCTTAGCGTCAGAGCGTATAAAAGGCAAGGGTTTTTATCATAGGGAAACATCATGACAGATCGTGTTGTGTGTTGCTCTGCACAACATAAGATTGCTCTCTAAGGCGCTTTTCCGGTTGTCACATCCGGCACCCAGGCGTTATAACAATACGATGCAAATCATCGTACTTGGCCCCCATCGCTCCGGCACATCGCTGCTTACCCGCCTGATTAACATGACAGGCGCGTATTTTGGCGTGGGCGCCGCTTCCATCGGCTTCAACCACGACAACCCCAAGGGGTTCTGGGAACGCCGTGATGTGGTAGAGATCAACGATGAAATTCTGACCGCGGCCGGATGCAGCTGGGAGCAGCTTTATAACTGGAGAATGGATGCAAAACCTTCCAAAAAGACCGTTAAGAATCTCGAGGAGATTGGCGGGAAAATGAAGCATGTCCTGCTGGAGCTGGACGCTAACCGGCCCTGGGTGGTGAAAGACCCGCGCATGTGCCTGACCTACCCATACTGGAAGCAACATCTGGAATTGCCGGTCATTGTCTCGATGACGCGAAACCCGGTGGAAGTAGCCATGTCATTGAAGTCACGGAACAAGTTTCCGCTGCATCACGGGCTGGCCATCTGGGAATATTATACGGTCGGCATGATTAATGCGATGCGCGGCGCCCCGGCGATTCACATCAGTCATCAGGATATTATCTCTGATCCTTATGGTTCACTGGAGCCGCTGCTGGACAAACTTCAAAAGGCCGGGGTAGACGGGCTGCGGATGCCCAAGAAGGAAGAGGTGGAAACCTTTATTGAACCTACCCTGTATCACTCCAAAGCCGGGCACCTGAACGCAGAGGAGCTTCTGACACCGTATCAGCAGGATTTATATGATATGGCGCAGGGCAAGAAAAAGCTGGCTGACAGCGATCTGCACCCTTCCGAGCTGGTCCGTCATATCATGGAATTCCGCAAGGAACTGATTGAGGACGAAGAAAAACTGCTGGAGGCGCACCGCAATATCGCCGCCTTAAATCAGCACCTTAATGAAAAAGAACAGCATCTGATTGAATATAAGTCTGAGACCGAGCGCCTGCAAAAATGCGAAAACGACTTACAGGCTGCACTGGACAACAAACACCGCGAGTCTGAACGGCTGGAATCATTTATCCGTGACATTAAACATTCGACCAGCTGGAAAATCGGTAATGTGATCGCGCGTTTCCTGCGGCTGATTACGTTTCAGCGCGCCAGAAACGAAAGCTAGCACTATTTTTTTATACTGCCTTTGATGTCCAGATCGACCAGCCCGCGCGGCTCCATATCCCCCCGCAGGCTTTCTTCTGGCAGCACCCGGAAATGTGCGGCATCCACCAGCCGGTGAATAAACACATCTTCTCCCTCAATCAGCGTTGTCACACCGCAATTCAGGTAATATAACCCCGGCCCCAGCTGACAGGGAAAGGCAAAACTCACCTCAATGTCATCACCCGCTTTGACTTCGGGCAGAGATTCCTTCATCGCATGCAGTACTGCTCCTGCCAGTTCCTGCCCGGTCTGCGTTTTGATAAACATCGCGAATTTCAGCCCACTGAAGTCACGTTCAAAACGCACGCGATAAGAGAAAGCATATGTTTTCCCGTAGGTGAGAAAACGCGTAGGCTCATCCATCTCATCCGCCAGCCGCGGTGCACTGATGACCCCGCCATTGCTGGCATATTCCACGCAGCTTTCCGGCATCTCTTCTTCCGGGTCAGTCTTTGTAGAGGCAGCTATTTCCGGCGACGCGATACTCAGTTCTCCCTGTCGGTGTGACTCAAAAATGGCCGCGCGTATATGCCGCTGCTCGGCAGGTGGCGCATAGATCATTTTATGGTAGCTCGCTATCACATCCTTCGGCGCACCTTCCATCAGTAACTCCCCTTCATCCAGCAAAATAGCGCGGGAACACAAATCGATGATGGTGCGTGAGGCATGCGAGACAAACAGTATCGCCGTGCCTTCTTCCTGCAATTGCCGGATACGGGCAAAGCATTTGCGCTGGAACGCCTCATCGCCAACGGCAAGTGCCTCATCCACAATTAAAATATCCGGCTTTACGGCGATCGCTACGGCAAACGCCAGACGCACATACATCCCGCTGGAATAGGTTTTCACCGGGCAGGCAAGCTGAGCCTCCTCCAATCCGGAGAAGCGCACAATATCATCATATTTTGCACGGGTCTGTTCTTCACTCATGCCCAAAATACTGGCATTGAGAAACACGTTCTCTTTACCCGTAAATTCCGGGTTAAACCCCGCTCCCAGCTCAAGCAGCGCGGAAATTCTGCCATTAACCATCACGTCACCACCTGTGGCACTGAGTGTACCGCATATGATTTGCAACAGCGTAGACTTCCCCGACCCGTTCGAGCCAACAATTCCCACCGTTTCCCCCTGATGAATGGTAAGTGTCAGTGGTTTCAGCGCCTCATGCTCGCGGAACAGATGGCGTCTGCCACGGTAAAAACTCTGTAGCAGGCGATCCTGAGGGCGATCGTAGATACGGTAGGTTTTTGAGAGATTTTCAATATCGATGGCCGGCTCTTTTTCAGACGGCACGGCAGCAAGTGCAGCATTCATGAATTACTGTACCCTGTTCCCTTCCAGTAATTTGCGCTCTTCAGCCAGCTCCACCGTCAGCGCCTTGGCTTTCAGCGGGTTCATCTTCGCCAGAATTGGCGCGGCTTTACGCTCTTTCATACGGTCAACAACCATCAGTAATACCGGCATCTCCACTTCGTCAAAGATACGGGCCGCCTCTTTGGGCTTCATGCTCTCATAGATTTTTACAAGGCTGCGAATATTAGATTCTTCCTGTTTCTCATATTGTTCCAGAAGTTCCCGAACATTTTTCTCCAGTGTTTCTATTTCCTCAATGCGCTTGCTGATACGCACCTCGGTTGCCTCGAGAAGGTTCTCCTTCATCCGCACTTCCTCTTCCCATTGCTCCAGTTTCTCACGACGGGCGGAAAGGCTTTGTAAAATATCCAGTTCAATTTGAGAGAACTGACGCTTATCACCCGGCGCGGGCAGCGAATCTTCCTGCTTACTGGCAATGATATCACCATCTGCTGAATCCTCGGCAGCATCTTCGGCAGGAGGTGTTTGTGCCGTTTCGGTTTCTTCTGCCGGTTCCGAAGGTACAGCAATCGCCTCACCGGCAATCAGGGCACGGCTCAACTCGTTTGTTCCCATCGCAAGGTCATAGACCTTGATACATAATAACAGGCTGAGCATCGTAATGGTCAGCGGCATCACCCGCATGCGAATTAAAGCTGAAATGAAAGATACAGACACGCCGCCCTCGATTTATTGTTTTTAATGTTCCTGCTTCAACGCATCGTAAAGCTCTTGCTCTGCTTTACTGCGCAGCTTGGTGCTGGCACGCAATTTCCGTGCCGAACCTGTTGCCTGCGCGCTCTCCTTGGCGCTGCCTCCGCCAGCCTTTTTCTGCGCAATTTTTTCAAGCATATTCTCCAGACCGGCAGCACGGCGCGCACGGTCTTCCTCACGGTCGCTACGCCC
>CAYMGS010000096.1:3603-8167 GCA_964390025.1 uncultured Rickettsiales bacterium
CATCATCTTCCAGTATGTCTTTTGCCATTGGTTTGGCACGTCCACGCCCACGGGACGGTTCACTGTCACCCGCTTCTACTCTGGCCGTCGATTGTTTGCGTGCTCCGCTGATATCCGCTTCCATACGGTCGGCAAGCTTGTTGCCTTTCTCAATCATGAAGGCCAGATCATCAACAATATAATTTGCCTTATCGAGCTTGGTCTTAATGGTATCATTGATCCGTTTACTGACAGAGTGAATCTCATTGATACTCTGCGTTGCCATCTGCGTGGATTCGTCAAACTGCTGAATCAGCCCGGCCAGCTCGCTTTTACTATCCTGCAGGATACGAATGCGTTTATTCAGCTTCGTGCAGTAAAAAATGGTTACGGCCAGCAATACGGCCACGAGTAAATCCAGCAATAATTTTGGGAGTAATGCTTCCATCAGGCAAATTCCTTATTTCGTTTATTGATGGGTTGCGTTAGGGAAATAGCGATTTTATCGCCTACCCGTCCCAGCTTTCCTTTGCCAAGACCTGCATCGCCACACCGAAGGGTAATTTCTGAATTGGGTGAACAATCCAGCAGCAAGGTGCTGCCCACTTTAAAGTCGACCACTTCACGGATCGGCACCATTTTTTCATCCAGCACCGCCTGAATCGGCACATTGGTCAGACGCACCTCATCACCCAGATGTTTCTCCCATACGGAATCCTGACCAAAGCGCTCGCCCATAAAAATCTGCATCAGCAGGTCACGGATCGGCTCCAGCGTTGCGTGTGGCAACAGAATTTCAACGATGCCACCGCGATCATCCATGTCAACTCGTAATTTCACCAGCAACGCCGCATTATTTGGTCGTGTGATGGTAGCAAATCGCGGGTTGTTTTCCAGCCGTTCATGGCTGAACGTAATCGGGCTGATCGGGTCAAACGCAGCACTCATGTCGGCCAGCAGCACATCCACCATACGTTTGACGATATCCTGTTCAATCGTGGTATAGGGGCGCCCTTCCACACGAATCGGACGGTTGGAACGGCGACCGCCAAGCAACACATCCACCGTGGAATAAATCAGGGAGCTATCCACGGTAATCAGGCCAAAATTGTCCCATTCCGTAGCACGGAACACCACGAGTAGCGCCGGGAGTGGGATTGAGTTCAGATAATCATCGAAACGCAGTGAGGTCATGGAGTCGACGCTCACCTCAACGTTATCGGATGTAAAATTACGCAGGGAAGAAGACAGGATACGCACCAGCCGGTCGAATACCACTTCCAGCATGGGCAGCTTCTCATAAGCCATCAGGGCTTTGCCCAGAATTGCCTCAATGCCGTTATTACTGTCGCCACCTTCACCGGCAGAATCAAAGCCCAGTAGAAGGTCGATCTCGTCCTGGTTCAGGACGCGCTCATCTGCCTCATCATCGCCCTCACCTTCGGCACCGCCCTCTTCTTCATTGTCGAGCATCGCGGCCCATTCAGCCGCCGCGTCTTCGTCATTTACGCCTTCTTGCCCTTCTTCGTCTTCCGCCATATGCCCTCCGTTTGTTAGGGCTCATTGTTGTTTATTGTACTATGATTTCCTTAAACAGAACATCATTTACCTGTTGAGGATGCATTGCCTTGTTTATACGCATCAACAATTCTTCCCGCAGCCGGTAAAGACCCGATGACCCTGAAAGATCACTGGCCCTGAGTTCCCTGAGATATGTGTTCAGACTGTCCGCTATCCGTGGCTCCACCGCCTGTATCTTCGGCACCATCTCTTCCGAAGGCAGCTCAATCGCTACTTTCATTTTCAGGAAGCTTGTACCACGTCCGCCAGTATTCAGGTTGATAATAAATTCCGGCATTTCATAAAAGACCGGCCCTGAAGCAGAAACGGCTTCACCGTCTTCACCCTCGGCATATTCTTCTTCAACCGGCGCTGCCACCACCTCTTCTTCAGCACCGCCCACGGGCAGCATACCGGAGAAAAACAGCCCTGCACCTGCAGCACCCAACAGGCCAATCAGCACTACAACAATGATAATAATGCGCTTGCCTTTGCGCTCCTCTTCCTCGAGGTCGAGATCATCATCGTCGTTAATTTCCGTTTCATCATTGGCCATAATATGCGGGTATCCCTGTAAATTTATTACCTAACAGTTATAAAACGGCTGGCTTGGCGACTCAATAAGCAAAATTTTCCTACCGCCTTTCCACACGTATATTCACAGTGTCGTTGATTTTAGAGCACAGCTCTTCTGCTTACGTCATAAAAATGTAACAGGCTTATCGTATAGTACACCCCCGAAACACAACAGCACCACGTGAGCCAGCCATGGATACAGACAGACCTGAGGTTTCCTTACAGGAAATTGATATGATCCTGAAAGATATACTTCACCCGGAGCATCTGGAGGCTAATACTCGTTACGGGCCTTATAGTAACGGCTCCATTCAGCACAATTATCGTACTACATTAATTACCGATGGCCTGACACGAGAAGATGTCCCAGACAGAGACTCAGATGGCTCTGCTGAATTCTGGCGTCGGTTTGCACTTACCCTTGCTGTTACAGACAGCGTATTGAAACGCGCAGAACTCCCTGTAGAAGGGCAAGTTGAGATAACCTCCATGCCATACAGTTTTTTCGTTTATGAGCATATGCCAGCAGGGCAAGACTGTACGGAAATGATACGCAGTACTGTTAAGGAGATTCTTGATTTACCAAGAGAACAAAAAGATGCGTTCTTTCATAAGGTTCTTGATGAATTTGAAGCAAATCTGGGAACACGGCTAAGACATCTTCCATATACTGAAGAGCTTTGGGAACGCCTGCAGGAATACCGGGAAGCACTTAACACTGACCATAGCCAGACACCAAGCACACGCGCCATGGAAATGCAACCCGCTGAACGCGTAATATCTTCCCCCCCCGCCAGCGATCGTTCGGTTTAACATAACACATCTGATGCAACATCTCCGCTAACTGGCACGCTTTCTGCATGGGTTAGATGCATAGAATCTGCCATGTGAGGAGTACACAGATGGATAATGGGGTATATATTGCGCTTTCACGTCAGACCGGCCTGTTTCGCAAAATGGACATGGTGGCGAATAATATTGCCAATGCCGATACAACCGGGTTTCAATCCGAAAACATCATGTTCACCGATTATCTGGTCGATGATGGCAACCGCCGCAAAATGGCATTCACACAGGATAAAGCGTCGTACCGCGACACCCAGACCGGCAAGCTTAAAGCAACCGGGAACCCTCTGGATCTTGCCATTAATGGTAACGGATACTTCATGATCGAAACGGCGCAGGGCGTGCGTTACTCCAAGGCAGGCAACTTCCAGCTGGATGGCAACGGGACGCTGGTGAACTCGGAAGGATTCCCGGTTTTAGATGAAGGGGGTGGCCGTATTGAGTTTGGCGAAGAAGATAATCAGGTCGTTATCGGCGAGAACGGCGTGCTGATGGTTGACGGCGAAGATCGCGGCCTGATCGGTGTGGTGGAATTTGAGAACGAGCAGTTCATGACACAGGAATTCGGTACGTTATTCCGTACCGATCAGGTGCCCCTTCCCCCTGAAAACTCACGCGTTGTACAGGGTGCACTGGAGAAGTCCAACTCTGAACCGGTGATTCAGATCGTAGAAATGATGCGCACCAGTAAAGCCGTGGGCAGCACCGCAAAATATATCGAGGTGATGTATGACCTCCAGCGTAAAGCCAATAACACCTATGCCCAGGCAGGCAGACAGTAAGACAACAGGATTAATCAGGAGATAGTACCATGAGATCATTGAACATTGCAGCTACCGGGATGCGCGCACAACAGACGAATGTCGATGTGATTTCGCATAACCTCTCCAACCTGACCACCACCGGCTATAAACGCCAGCGGGCGGAATTTCAGGATCTGATCTATCAGGACATTGAGCGCGTCGGCACGAACTCCTCAGACACGGGAACCATTGTTCCCACCGGCATCCAGCTGGGTCTGGGTGTGAAAACCGGGGCGGTGTATCGTGACCATGTGCAGGGCACCTTTAAACAGACGGAGAATGCGCTGGATCTGGCCATTGAAGGCCGGGGATTCCTGATTATTGAATTGCCGAACGGACAGGAAGCCTACACACGCGATGGCACGCTGAAGCTCAGCCCGGAAGGGGATATCGTGACCAAGGAAGGGTTCCTGGTGCAGCCAAACATTACCGTGCCGGATGACGCTATTTCCATCAGCATCAACCCGAACGGTGAAGTGGAAGTGACGATTGACGGTCAGGTTGACCCGCAAAATCTTGGTCAGATCGAAATGGCTACATTTGTGAATGAAGCCGGACTACAGGCCATCGGCAATAACCTGTATCTGGAAAGCCCGGCTTCCGGTGACCCGATTGAGGGACTGCCCGGTGAAGAAGGCTTTGGAACCGTACTGCAGGGCTACATTGAGAATGCTAACGTAGACCCGGTGAATGAAATCACCAGCCTGATCGTGGCGCAGCGCTCCTATGAGATGAATTCCAAGGTGATTACTGCATCCGATGAAATGCTTCAGGCTCTGAATCAGTCGGCCTAGATGACG
>CAYMGS010000097.1:0-8149 GCA_964390025.1 uncultured Rickettsiales bacterium
GTCATTCGTGAAACCATGAAGCGTGCCAATCTCTCCGCTGATAAGGCGCAGGCTGTTGTTATGGGGCATGTTGTGCAGGCGGGCGCGGGCATGAATCCGGCGCGGCAGGCGGCAATCAATGGCGGCGTGCCGGTTCAGGTTCCAGCCTATACCGTCAACCGCGTGTGTGGATCAGGAGTACAGGCGATTGTTTCCGCTTATCTGGAAATTCTTAGCGGCAATATTCAGTGCGCTATTGCTGGCGGCATGGAGAATATGGATCAATGCCCGTATCTGCTACCCTCCGCTCGTTGGGGATACCGCATGGGTGAAGCTCAGATGCTCGACAGTATGCTACTCGATGGGTTAAACGATGCCTTTTCCGGTAAACATTCCGGTTGGCATACCGAAGATCTTGTTACCAAATATTCTATCTCCCGCGCTGATCAGGACGCATGGGCATTGCGCTCACAACAGAGTTTCTCAGAAGCGCAAAAAGAAGGAAAGTTCGATGCGGAAATCACACCGGTTGAAATCACTTCGCGCAAAGGAACGGAGATGTTCCAGAAAGATGAACATAACCGTCCAGACATCACAGCAGAAAGCCTTGCTAAATTGAAGCCCTCCTTTCGCAAGGATGGCACTATCACAGCGGGGAACGCTCCCGGACTCAATACCGCCGCTTCCGCTATGATTGTCGCGAATGCAGAATTTGCCAAAACGCACGGCCTTAAACCAATGGCACGAATTATAGCTTACGGTATAGGCGCGGTGGAACCCGGTATGTTTGGTATCGCTCCGGTTCCTGCCGTCAAACAAGCAATGGAACGTGCAGGTTGGGAAATAGGCGATGTCGAACGCGTCGAAATCAACGAAGCCTTTGCCGCTATCGCAATCGCCGTTACCCGCGAGCTAGGCTTTAGTGAAGACATTGTGAATGTCGAAGGCGGCGCAATTGCACATGGCCACCCCATTGGCGCAACCGGTGCAATACTTACCACGCGCCTGCTGCATTCCATGCAGAGGGACGATTTAAAACGCGGCATTGTCACATTATGTATTGGCGGTGGTCAGGGTATCGCTCTGGCGCTTGAAATAATTTAATTAAAAATACTTATGAAACACTGCTCATATAAAAAACGCTCGTATCTTGACCGCCATTCGACGCCGGATATCATATTTCCTAAGCTCTGATTCAAGCGGCTTTGTGTTCAGACTTTGTTTTCAAATAGGCCAGCACGGCATCTGACAGCTCTTCTGCCGAGGCCGGATTCTGACCCGTGATCAGATTATCATCTTGAGCAACGTGCTTTTGAAAATTTTCTGAGCATTCAAATTTCGCGCCTAGCTCGCGCATGGCCGTTTCCAGCAGGAACGGGACGGTTTCATCCAGCCCCACCTCTTTTTCCTCCGCGTTGGTAAAACAATTCACTCGCTTGTTTTTTACAATCGGCTGACCCATTTTGTCTTCCGCACCAATCAGTCCGGCGATACCGTGGCAAATAGCTGCCACCGGCTTGCCGGACTGGTAGAAGTCACTCACTAATTGGCTGAGATCATCATTTTTAGGAAAATCCCACATTGTGCCATGACCGCCCGGAAGATAAATGGCGTCATACGCTTGTGCATGTAACGTTGAAACTGGCTTTGTCTGTTTCAATGCCTTTTTTGCATCTTCATTCGCCATAAAAAACACAACTGAAGGTGGATTGGCATCAATATGATCTTTCAAACTGTTTGGATCATGTGGTGGTTCACCGCCTTTGATGGAAGCTAGTTCCACATCATATCCCGCCGCTATAAAACGTTGATATGGCGTTGTCATCTCCTCATAGTGAAATCCGGTTTGTTTACCTGAATCTCCCAGTTGGTCATGAGATGTCAGGATAATTAAGATGTTCCCTTTAGCCATGATACCCTCCTATGCAGCTTTCTTTAGTTCAATTTTTTTGGATTTCTTCTTTGCCGATTCCTTGCGTGGCAGAGTAATTTTCACTACCCCATCCTCAAACACTGCTTCCGCCTTATCGGCATCCACATCATCGGGTAAGGTAAGAACACGTTGAAACTTACCATACGCCCTTTCAATACGGTGGAAGTCCTCGTCTTCCTCTTCCAGCGCCTGCTTTTTCTCACCGGTGATTTTTAACGTACGATCCGAAACTTTTAAGGTGATATCTTTTTCTTTTACGCCGGGAACCTCCAACGCCACTGTGTAATAATCGTCGTTTTCAGCAATGTCTACTTTTGGACGTAGCAGCGTTGCCGACTTTCCCGCCACACTCGGAAAAGAGGGTAATGATTCACCGGCACTCGCCATACTATCTTTGAGCTTGTCAAGCTCCTTCTGCATATATTCGACCGATTGGTGATAGTTTTTCTTACTTTTATCCCATAGTTCGTTCTTGTCGTCATCATCGGCAAACCAGTTGCGGGGATTAAATTTTTCTATATCCATGGTACTTCTCCTTCGTTTAGTTAGTATTTGTGGTATCCACGTGAGCGAGGCAGATGCTCTTTTGTTCCTTCAGCAGAGTCCTCAATCACATCACCCGTGGTTTCAATGTCTTCACCGACACCTTCCACCGTATTGCAGGCTGCCAACAGCATCAGACAAAGCCCAGCAGCCAAGAAAGTTGATCTTGCCTTCATTATGCTGCCTCCATTTGTGTTTTCTGTTCAAACCAGTCTTTGGTGCCACCTTCATAATCAAAGATGTTCGTGAAGCCTGATTCTTCCAGCTTCTCAGCGGCTTTCTCAGACGCATCGCAATCAAAGCTGGCACAATACACCACGATTTTGCGGGTTTTTGATCCTGCGATTCTTTCTGCGGCATCTTCAAAATCGTCAGCTTCATAGGGTAGATTGATTGAGGTGCGGATATGCTGCTCGTTGAACGCATCCTGTGGCAGCACGTTGATCAATACAAAATCCTCATGCTCCTCATCATTCATTTCTTTCAGTTCGTCTCGAGTTAATGTCTTCATGATAATTCTCCTTTTAAGATAATGTTATGGTTGACGCTCTACTTTTGCGGTCATTGCCAGAAGCGAGATCCCATAAAGTAGAAAGTTAATGCCGATAATGATGCCCAAGAACGCAATCGTAAGGCCCGGCCATCCGACGAAAAGTAATATGGCCAAGCCCAGCGAAACCAAGCCGGAAAGTAGGAGCCAACCCCAATTACTTGCAGGCCGAAACTGTAGCGATAGCAGGAGCTCGGTCACGCCCTCAATAGCTAGAAAAACAGCAAGAATAGTCGCCAGCGCTAACGTCCCGGCCGCAGGATTAAACAGCATCAATCCACCGATAATCACGGAAGCCATACTGGATAATAGCGACCACCAATGCGTTTTAGAACGCAGGCTGGCAATGCCCTGAATTAGCCCACTTACCAGTAACAAGGCACCGATTAGCAATTCAAAACCAACCGCCGTTGCGCTGGGCAATACCATGGCCAGAATACCAGCCAAGATAAAGATAACACCCTGAAACATGTACCAACCGCGATGTTCGGCAATCGCCGACTCAACGCGGCGGCGCATGTCAGACAGTCGTTGCGTTTCCAATGTTGCCGTAGCCATATTACCTCCCTATGCCGCTTGCTGCTTAGAACTAATGCCTTTAGCCGCTTTTTCCGCTGCGCGCGTCTCATTATGACGTACGATATCGCCAAGTGATATCACTCCACGTAGACGTTTCTCGCTATCGTTATTAAGCACGATCAATCGATAAACTTGGTTGTCGTGCATATTCTGTGCAGCATCTTCGATACTGTCTTCTTCAAAACAATACAGCACCTCTGGCGTTTGCACTTTTTCTACTGCGGTAGAATTGGGATCATGCCCCTCAGCAACAGAGCGTATGGCAATATCACGATCCGTAATCACACCGCTGAGCTTACCCTCGCTCTCCTTGCCAATAGCCAGAAAACCGCAATCTTTTTCACGCATTTTTTGCGCCGCCTCTTTTACGGTCGTTGAGGGTTCAATGTAACAAGCCTCTTTGGACATAATTTCTTTAACTTGCATGATGGTACTCCTTTCGTTTGATTAACTATCAAGTAAACAAAAGGGGGCTAAAAATGCTATTGGAGGGATTGCCAGAGAGATAAAAATTCTGTTAAGCAGCCCTATGGCATATTATGGTGCCGATCGTGACGCATAGGACTTAAGCGTTTTTGCTCGCTTGTCAGAGATGTGCTCAGGCGTTTGAATCTGACACTCTTTCCCTTCCAGCTTATTGGCCAAACAGTGATTCACCTCTCTGTGTTGCATTTCATCTGTACGGATGACTTTTACCACGTCGCGTAGACGTGCGTCTTCTGAAAGCTTCCAGTATTTTATAGCAATTGCCGGGGCAGAAATATTATCGGTTTTGCCTTCATCAATACATTTTAAATAGCGCGTATAACTTTCAACAGCTTCTTCTTCAAGATATCCTACTACACGATGAGCTGTTTTAGAGGAAAACAGATAGAGCATTGAATAGGAAATATAAAAAATTATTTGTGCAGCGGCGACTAAAAAGCGCTCAAACCGGTTGGGCTGTGCAATTTGTACAAACGTCATCAAGTGCATGCGTTCATTTTCTGCCTCATCAAGGAGTGTACGTATCCACCCTTCGTCATCTTTCATCTTGCGTAGGCTTTTTAAATGCTGGAATGCACCAGCCACCATGCCCGGCACAGCAGCAATTGTCTCCAATACTACCGCCCGGTGGCCATAGCGTTTTGCAAAGAATTTATCGGCGATTAGCCGCAGAAATCTAACCAATCGGTACGCGAGCCAATCACCTATGCCATCCGGCTTATGATGCCGGTTGACGTGTAGATCATCTCTAGATTCATCACACTTATTTGCCATCCTTATTTACTATCCTTAGCAACCCATTTGCCATTCTGCTTTTCATACTTTTCCTTCACTGCCGCCCAGGCCACGCGGTGAGACACTTCCTCGCGGGATGCATCATCACGCCTATCTTCCAAATCTTTATACTGATCCCAAGCACTATTATAGGCTTCTTTGTATATTTCCTGCGCATGTTTCGGCAGGTTATCTTTTACTGAGTCCGGTAAGTCAGATCGTGTATCATAAGGCATAATTTCCTCCTTCATTTCCTGTAAAGGATAAGGAGCCCTTCATTAAAATTCTGTTGGAAATAATGGTCGATATTATCAGCACTTATCAGATTTTTATACTCACTCCAGATTATCGAATCGCCTTTTAACAGAAACAAGTCTTTGCTGTCCGTTGTATTAAATGAATGGAGCGGCAAGTGACGAGAAAACTATCTTCAGAACCAGAAATTCCATTTTACGGGCGTTTATTGCAGGACTGCAAGGATGGTATGGAACCCTTACGAACGGCTGTTGTACACCCGGTTGACAAGAACGCACTGGAAGGTGCGCTTGAAGCGGCGAAAGAAGCGCTTATAGAACCAGTGCTGGTCGGGCCAGAGGAGCGTATTCGTAAAGCAGCGGAAGATGCATCGCTTGATATATCCAATTACGAGTTGGTAGCGACCAAGCACAGCCATGAAGCAGCTGAAACAGCCGTCAACATTGCGCGTGAAGGCAAAGTAGATGCATTAATGAAGGGGCATATTCACACCGACGAGTTACTCGGTTTTGTCACAGCAAAGCATTCAGGTTTGCGCACCGGCAGACGTATGAGCCATGTATTTTGCATCGACGTAACATATGAGGACTATCCTAAGCCGCTCTGGTTATCGGATGCTGCACTCAATATTCAGCCAAGCCTGAAGGATAAGAAAGATATCGTTCAAAACGCAATTGATCTATTCCGGGCTTGCGGGTTTGGCACACCCAAAGTTGCTATTCTTTCTGCCACGGAAAAAATCACGCAAGATATTCCTTCTACCTTGGAAGCGGCAAGCCTCTGCAAAATGGCGGATCGGGAGTGGATCACCGGCGGCATTTTGGATGGGCCTCTGGCCTTTGACAATGCCATATCCGAGGAAGCTGCCAAGAATAAACATATCAAATCCGAAGTGGCTGGAGATGTTGATATCCTGATAGTACCTGACCTGGAATCAGGCAATATGCTCTATAAACAGATGAAATACCTCTCCGGCTATAACGCTGCCGGGCTGGTGATGGGAGCACGCGTGCCGATTATTCTCACCAGTCGTGCCGGAGGCGTGCAGGCGCGTATGGCCTCGGCAGCGCTCGCATTGCTCTATGCGAATAGTGAGGAGGCGCAACAGCTATGACCCAACGTATCCTCACCTGCAATGCCGGATCGAACAGCCTCAAATGCGCCCTTTTTGATAATAAATCGTTGGCGCCTGCCTATCATTTTGAAGCAGACCGCATCCATGATGAAGCAACAGGCACATTGAAAGATGCCAGTGGCGAAATGATCCTGGAAGAGAAACTCTCTGAGCAAGGCTACCGTTCGGCGCTTTCGCATTTACTGGACTGGTACCAAGACAATGAAGAAAACGCCTCTATTGTTGCTGCAGGGCACCGCATTGTTCATGGCGGTAAAATGTTTGAGAAGCCCGTAAAAGTAGATGACGAGGTCAAACAAGCACTGGAAAAATTGACCCCACTGGCACCATTGCACCAGCCGTATAATTTGGCGCTGATTGATGATGTGGCGGAGGCTTTGCCTAACATTCATCAGGTTATGTGTTTTGATACAGCATTTCATCGCACTCAGCCCGCAAAAGCACAGCAATTCGCTTTGCCGCACGAATTCACCGAGGAAGGCATATTGCGTTATGGTTTTCACGGGCTTTCTTATGAATATATCGCCCAAATCTTGCCAGATCACATCGGTACATTGAGCGGCAAACGCGTCATCGTTGCTCATCTGGGGGGTGGCGCTAGCATGTGTGCCCTGCAAGACGGAAAGAGTATTGCCACCACCATGGGCTTTACCGCACTTGATGGATTGATGATGGGCACACGCTGCGGCAATCTTGACCCTGGCGTTGTGCTTTATTTACTCAAAGAAAAAGGCATGAGCGCCGATGAGGTGGAAAAGCTGCTCTATAAACAATCGGGCTTGCTTGGCGTATCTGACATGAGTGGCGATATGCGTGATCTGGATGGAAAAGAAAATCCACAGGCCAAGCAAGCGATTGAGCTGTTTTGTTATATGGCGGCCAGGCAACTGGGCGGCCTCATGACCGTGATGGGCGGGCTTGATGCGCTGGTCTTTACCGGGGCGATGGGTTGTGACGATTTCTTTGTTCGCGCGCAAATCTGTGACTATCTGCACTGGATGCAACTTAGACTCGATGAAGTCGCCAATGCTAAACACCATACCATCATCTCAACGGAATCCAGCCCAATTACCGTGTTGACACTTCCTACCGATGAAGAATGCATTATTGCGCAGCAGACCACAGAAACCCTTAACCCGAATGGAGGAGATTAATCATGGCACATCCACATCCTATTAAACCAATCAAAGCTGAAGAAGCCGAAACAGAGGGCGGGGAACTCCTTACCTTTCCACCTGCCGTGGTGGCAACAAAACCGGATGGTAGTATTTCTGAGACGGTTGCTCCTTTTACTATGCCAGCCGAGATTGACCGCACTTTGCATGCCTGGACAGGAAAACTGACCAGCGGCATGTCTCCAGCTTCGTTGATACTCGCCTATCAGGACTGGCTGTTGCATTTATCTGCTTATCCTGCCAAACAGCAGGAGTTAAGGCTTGATGTTTGGCGCAAATGGGAAATGCTTATGCGTTATTCAGCCGCCACCCTGTCTGGACAGGAATGTGAAGCCTGCATTGAAACAGAGGAAAAAGACGACCGATTTGAAGGTGAAGCTTGGCAGCAATGGCCATTTAATCTCTATGCCCAAGGGTTTTTACTGACGCAAGATTGGTGGAAACAGGCCACCAGCCATATACATGGCGTTAGTCAGCACCATTCGGATATTGTCTCGTTCATGACGCGCCAGTGGCTGGATATGTCCAGTCCGGCAAACTTTCTGGCCACCAATCCGGAGGTGATGAAAGCCACAGCTGAGCAAAGCGGACAGAATCTGATCAAAGGCTTTGAAAATTGGTTGGAAGATGTCAGTCGCTTCAGCCAGAACCGATTGCCGCGCGGAGCGGAAAGCTTTGAGTTGGGTACAGACCTCGCCACTTCCAAAGGCAAGGTGGTCTTCCGCAATCACCTGTTTGAG
>CAYMGS010000098.1:0-8089 GCA_964390025.1 uncultured Rickettsiales bacterium
TGTGGTGGTGAGATTCTGGTGGCCGAGCAACTCCTGAATATCCCTCAGGCCCGCCCCCCCCGCCAGCAAATGCGTGGCGAAACTATGGCGCATTGCATGTGGCGTCAGGCTTTCCGGCAGGTTCAGCAGGCGGCGCAGATCCCGCAGGCGCTTCTGGAACACGCCGGGGTTTAGTTCCTTCCCACGCAGGCCAAAAAAAAGCGGCGTGTCCTTCTTTCCGTCCCAAAATGGACAGATGGCGAGATAGCGCTCCATCGCCTGCCTGACAGCAGGAAGCAGCGGCAATTCGCGCTCCTTGCCGCCTTTCCCCATCACCCGGAATTTCTGACCGTTGTCATCAAATGCACCGGCGGTCAGCGACAGCACTTCAGAAACGCGCAGCCCGCTGCCATACATGAAATAAAGCATCGTCTGATCGCGGCGCAATACCCATGGCTCGCCTTCAAGCGAGGTGATTTCATCAATCACGGTCAGCGCCTGCTCCACCGTTAGCGGCTTCGGTTTCACCTCTCCCGGCGTGCGGATGGAAAACTCCTTCGGCGCGCTGTTCTCAATGCCGTGTGCCGTGCGCAGATACAGATACAGGTTTCGCAGCATCGATAGCGCCCGAGCATTGGAGGTCGGTGTCATTTCACGTCCCACGCGGGAGGCTATCCAGGCACGCAGGCTCAGCATATCCAGCAAGGCAAAGGCCTTCCGGCTGACCGGGCCACCATGGTAGTCGCTATAAAACAGGCAGAAATCCTTGAAATCATAGAGGTAGGAGGCCTGTGTATGGGCGGATAAATTGCGCCGCTCCAGTCCTTCCACCCAGCCTTCAACCAATGGCAGGGCGTCTGCCGCCAGTGGCAGAGTGGTCAGATCATAGGGTCGATTCCGGTTTCCTGCAGGCATGTATCAAGCCGTTCCTGTACGATCACTGCGAGGAATTGTAGCAGATCAACCGCCTGATGCGCATGAAAATGCTCTTTATGGCGTACCCCGAAGGCCAGAATCACCTGTTTGGGCACGTGGGTGAGGCGCAGGCGCAGCAATGCACAGGATTTCACCAGCCGCGTACATTCGGAGAAAATCGCGTCAAACCCCTCAATGTGATAGGCGTCCGTATCGGGCACCAGCATAGCATTCGCATCACCGAGCGCCATATCCACCAGCCCGGTTTCCATAAACACGATGCCGGAATACTGATCCTCCGAGTAATGGGCTTCGTACATGTCCATCACGTCGGTTTCCATCGCCAGCCGCACCACATCCACATTGAACAGCTGCACCAGATCAATGGTCAGCACTTCCAGCAACTGCTCCAGCCCGCGTGCACGAATCAGACCGACAATCGCGTGATGCACCTGCTGCTGCACAGAGGAATTATCGCGTGCTGAGGTGACCAGCTGGTCGAAACTCTCGCGCATATTCTGGATTTCATCCTGCAGGCGGCGGATAGCGAAATGCTGAAAATCCTCTACCGTGTCGCCTTCATGCTTATCGGGCGGCAGGAGCTTCTCCAGCATATCCGGGTGCTTGCTCAGAAAATCCGGATGCGCCTCCAGGTAGTCCCTGACCTGCTCCTCGGTGACTTCGGTATGTATATTCTGTTCCTGCTCAGCCATCTCGCTATAGCGCCTTGGTTAAAGGCGGGTGTCAAGGGGTTTGATCTCGCTTTTGGTGTCCATAATTGCTAATTTTTGTTATTGGTGGCATAATATTGCAAAATATGGAGCGCACATTATGAATGTCTCACTCACCCCCGAACTGGAACAAATGGTCGCCGCCAAGGTCCAATCCGGCATGTATCACTCCGCCAGTGAAGTCATCCGCGAAGGGCTGCGTCTGCTCGCCGAGCAGGATGAATTGAAAAAACAACGCATCGCCCAGCTTAATGCCGAAATTGACAAAGGGTTGGCATCGGTAAAAGCCGGGAGGGTTGTTTCCGGAGAAGAACTGAAGGCCCATATCAAAACACGCCGCACGACATTCCGTGCCGACCATGCCTGAGTTTTTTGTCACAGACAGGGCGCAGGCCGACCTGGACAGTATCTGGAACTATATCGCCTCTGACAACCCCGATGCTGCCGACAGGGTGGAAGACAGTATCGTGGAAGCCTTCAGCAAGCTGGCCGAACACCCTTTCATGGGCCATAAACGTGAAGATTTAACCGGGAAGGACCTGCGCTTTTGGGGTGTGTATTTTTACCTGATTATCTATGATCCCCATGCCGAACCGCCCATTATTCTCCGTGTCCTCAGCGGCTGGCGCGACGTGGCAGAGGCTATGGGGTAGGGAGCACGAATGTCAAAAACAATTCTTGATCATATTGATAATATATCTGTTGATGGAGATGTGTTTCAAACGCCTTACAACGAATATTGGGCGGTACTATGCCTGTGGGACGGTATGGAATTTTTGTACAAACAGGTGGCTCGGTGCGAGAGCGAGTTATGCAAAAGCCTAAACCCAGACAATACGTCAAAAACACTTTTGCTTGGCAACCCACCGGAGCTTCAAAATTTGCCGAAGAAACTCATTACATCTGCTTTTCACTGGTATGCAGTATCTGCCTGTCAATATGTACGGACGATAGGGACGATAGGTCATCGTCTCGACAACAGCCGCCCCACCGGCCACGACTATGCATATAATATAATTCCTGAAGTGGTGGTTTTCAGGGATAAAGTAGCTGCACATTTTTCCTGGCTGACAAAAAACAACCACGACAATCATGCTGAACGCGAAGTAAGCGTTTTTCCAAATCTGGGATTTGAAAATGATTCGCTGTATATGTCTCAATTAACTTTAGCAACGAAGGGCAGTTCTTCAGAAGAAATGAAACCTTGGAGCTTATGTAAAATCCACGAAGAACTTCGCAAGCGTTATTGGCCTGAACAGAAACAACCAGACCCCGCAACAAGTGCGGGGTGACAAGAAGAGTAAAAGCGCGTTTTTGCTTTCGTTCTGCGCTAGGAGCGCAAGGCGAGGGGCGCGGAGTGTACGCAAAGGTACATTAGCAGCACCGAGTCCGCGGCGTGACGTCGCGCAGGGCGGAATGGAAAACGCGCTAAATCTTCTGCCCGGTTTTTTCCCAGTCTTTGAGGAATGCAGCCAGGCCCTTATCGGTCAGCGGGTGGTGGAAGAGCTGACGGATGACCGAGGGCGGGATGGTGGCCACATGCGCGCCCATCTTGGCGGATTCCACGATATGGATCGGGTTGCGGATCGAGGCGACCAGCACTTCTGTGTTAAAGTCGGGATACTGCTCGTAAATGGTGCAGATATCCTCGATCAGACCGAGTCCGTCCTGCCCCATATCATCCAGACGACCGACAAACGGGGAAATGAACGCCGCCCCGGCCTTGGCGGCCAGAATCGCCTGCGGTGCGGAGAAGCACAGCGTCACATTAACCATGATACCTTTATCGGAAAAATATTTGCAGGCTTTTATACCGTCCCATGTCAGGGGCACCTTAATCGCCACATTCTCTGCAATATCGGCCAGTTTTTTACCCTCATTAACCATGCCCTCATAGTCGGTTGCGGTGACTTCCGCGCTGACCGGGCCGTCCACGATCTCGCAAATCTCCGCGATCACTTCCAGAAAATCGCGGCCTGATTTGGCAATCAGCGACGGGTTGGTGGTGACTCCGTCCAGCAGGCCGGTGGAGGCGAGTTCACGAATTTCATTGGTCTCGGCAGTATCGACAAAAAACTTCATGGGCTTCTCTCGTTAAATCGGGTTACTATCCCGGCATGACTAGCACAGCAGCGCGACAGGTGGAAGTATTACTTCCCGTTCACGGCACGGCAGGCTTTGATTACCTGCTGCCGGAAGGAGAGGACGCGCCGCCGGGCAGTTACGTGACGGTACCGTTTGGCAAAAAGACCGTCACCGGCATCCTGTGGGGGCAGGGGACAGGGGATATTCCATCGGAGAAATGCCGCGAGATTGCCACCATTCACCGTGAGTTTCCGCCTGCACCCGAACCTTTCCGCGAGTTTATTGACTGGGTGGCATGGTATAACTGCGCCGCGCGCGGGGCCGTACTGAAACTGGCGCTCTCTGCTCCGGGCGCATTTATTCCGCCCAAACGAAAAGTAAAAGACAAGCCTCAGCCAGAACCCATGCCACCTGCCTTTGCAACGCTCAGCGAGGAACAGAACAAGGCCGCTGCATTGCTTGCCTCCAGACTGGGCAACGGGTTTGCCGTGGATGTGCTGGAAGGACTGACCGGTTCAGGAAAAACGGAAGTTTATTTTGACACGATTGCCGCCGCGCTGGATCAGGACAGGCAGGTACTGGTGTTGCTGCCGGAGATTGCACTCAGCGTGCAGTGGGTAAAGCGCTGCAAAGAGCGGTTTGGTTTTACGCCGGACGTCTGGCATTCCGGTGTGGGAGTTGCGGCCCGCAAGCGTACATGGAGGCGGGCGGTGAAGGGGGAGGCGAAATTGATTGTCGGTGCCCGCTCCGCATTGTTCCTGCCATTGCCAAAGCCGGGGCTGATCGTGGTTGATGAAGAGCATGAACCCTCCTATAAGCAGGAAGACGGGGTGATGTATCATGCACGAGACATGGCCGTGGTGCGGGCCAAATATGATAAAGTACCGTTGATTTTAGTCTCCGCCACTCCCTCGCTGGAAACGCTGGCGAACATTCAGCAGCAACGCTACGGGCATGTACATCTGTCCTCGCGCTACGGCAATGCGGCATTGCCGAGCAGCGAACTGGTGGATATGCGCGCAAGTGGCCTGCCTGCTACACGTTTTCTCTCCCCCGAGCTGGTGGATGCCGCCTCCACTCATCTGGCGCGCGGCGAGCAGGTATTGTTTTTTCTCAATCGCCGGGGGTATGCCCCGCTGCTGATTTGCCGCACCTGTGGGCACCGGCTGGCCTGCCCACACTGCACTAGCTGGCTGGTCTGGCATAAAAGCGGTCGATATATTCAGTGCCACCATTGCGGCCATACGGAGCCCATGCCCAACACCTGCCCGGAGTGTGGCGCTGAAGACTCGCTGGCAGCCTGTGGGCCCGGAGTAGAGCGCATTGAGGAAGAGGCACGGGAACTGTTTCCGCATGCCCGCATCCTGACACTTGCCAGTGATAACGCTTCCACCCGCAAGGAGATGGAGGCAGGGATTGCCACAGTGACCGAAGGCGGTGCGGATATTATTATCGGCACGCAATTACTGGCAAAAGGCCATCATTTCCCGCTGTTGACACTGATTGGGGTGGTGGATGCCGATCTCGGCCTGCGTGGGGGTGACCTGCGTGCCACCGAGCGCACATGGCAATTGCTGCACCAGCTCTCAGGCCGGGCCGGGCGCGAAGACAAGCCAGGTCACGTAATGATCCAGACATGGCAACCGGAACACCCGGTGATGCAGGCGCTGGCCTCCGGAGACGGTAAGGCGCTGATGGACATCGAGATGACCGAACGGGAGAAAGCGGGTATGCCGCCGTATGGTCGCATGGCAGCGGTGATTGTGGAGGGAGATAAAGAAGAGGCCACCAAACGCTTTGCGGCTGAGCTTGCACGCCACATGCCACAGGATGCCGGGCTGCGTATACTTGGCCCGGCCCCTGCACCGCTTTACCGTCTGCGAACCCGCTTCCGTCTGCGGTTTCTGTGCATTGGTAGCAAGGACACCCCTATGCAGGCCCACATGCAGGCGTGGCTTGCGGGAGTGAAGCCACCCTCGTCCATTCACATCAAGATCGACATCGATCCGCAGAGTTTTTTATAAGAAATGGCTTGTCAGACCCTCATTTTTTTCCTAGAGTCCCGCCCGAAAATGCGGCTTTTGCGCGTCTTTATGCATACTGGCAAGTCAAGAAATTAACGGAAAACACAGGGTTAACCCGTGGCAGGAACAGCTTCTTCATCCCGTATTATCGCTGATCGTTACGTCAGCGCTATTTTCGATATTGCCGCAGACAAAGACGCATCCCTGAAGGCGTTTGACGCATTCTTCACCGATCTGGAATCCGCTCTGCAGGAAAGTGCTGAGCTGAGCGCGGTGATTGCTGACCCCACGATCAGCCGTAAGGAAAAGGGTGCAGCGCTCAATGCGGTGGCCGAAGCAATGAAGGCCGGGCAGGAAGCGCAGCGTTTTCTGGCGCTGCTCGCCGAGAACAACCGGCTGGATGCACTTCCGCAGATCATCACCGTCTTCCGTGAGCGCCTCTCGGCTCACCGGGGCGAGGTGGTGCTGGAGATTACCAGTGCGCGCAAGATCGATGCGGCTACACTGAAGTCCATCCGTGAGTCACTGGAGAAAGAAACCGGCAAGACCACGGTGCTGAAAACGCACGAAGACCCGTCTCTGCTCGGGGGCGTGATCATTAAATTCGGCTCCACCCTGCTCGACAGCTCAGTCGCGGGCAGGCTTAAGCAACTGGAGCTTTCGTTGAAACAACATATCGCTAATGCATAAGTAGGAGTGCACACATGGACATTCGTCCCTCGGAAATCTCAGATATTTTGAAAAAGCATATTGCCGATTATTCGGATTCCTCCGATCTGGCCGAAGTGGGGCAGGTGGTCTCGGTGAGTGACGGTGTAGCAACCGTATATGGGCTTGAGAATATTCAGGCCGGTGAGATGGTGGAGTTTCCGGGTGGCATGAAAGGTATGGCGCTCAACCTGAACGAAGACAGTGTCGGTATCGTGATTTTCGGTGCCGACCGTGACGTGCAGGAAGGTGATACGGTCAAGCGCACCAAGGCGATTGTGGATGTGCCGGTAGGCCCGGAGCTGCTGGGTCGCGTGGTCGATGCGCTGGGCAACCCGATTGATGGCAAAGGGCCGCTGAAAACCAAAAAGCGCTCCCGCGTGGAAGTGAAGGCACCCGGTATTATTGCCCGTAAATCCGTCCATGAGCCGGTGCAGACCGGGATTAAGTCGATTGATGCGCTGATCCCGATCGGTCGTGGTCAGCGCGAGCTGATCATCGGTGACCGCCAGACCGGGAAAACCGCAATTGCCGTGGATACATTCCTCAACCAGGTCGCGGTGAATGACGCGGCGAAAGACGATAAAGATAAACTGTTCTGTATCTACGTAGCGGTAGGCCAGAAGCGCTCGACCGTGGCGCAGGTGGTCAAGAAACTGGAAGAAACCGGCGCACTCAAATACACGATTGTGGTGGCCGCTACCGCCTCCGAAGCCGCACCGCTGCAATTCCTCGCCCCCTATACCGGTACGGCAATGGGTGAATACTTCCGCGATAACGGCATGCATGCGGTGATCGTGCATGATGACCTGTCCAAGCAGGCGGTGGCGTATCGCCAGATGTCCCTGCTGCTGCGTCGCCCACCGGGCCGTGAAGCCTATCCCGGTGACGTATTCTACATTCACTCCCGCCTGCTGGAGCGGGCAGCGAAAATGTCTGACGAACTCGGGGCCGGCTCCCTGACCGCACTGCCGGTGATTGAAACACAGGCCGGTGACGTATCCGCGTATATCCCGACCAACGTGATTTCCATTACCGATGGCCAGATCTTCCTTGAGACCGACCTGTTCTATAAAGGGGTACGTCCTGCGGTGAATGTTGGCCTGTCAGTAAGCCGGGTAGGGTCTGCTGCCCAGATTAAAGCCATGAAACAGGTGGCCGGTTCCATCAAGCTGGAGCTGGCGCAGTACCGTGAGATGGAAGCCTTTGCCCAGTTTGGCTCCGATCTCGATGCCGCAACACAGAAGCTGCTCGCCCGCGGTCAGCGTCTGACCGAGCTGCTCAAACAGCCGCAATATTCTCCATTGCTGGTAGAAGAGCAGGTGGTCGTGATCTATGCCGGTGTGAAAGGCTATCTCGACAAGATCGAAGCCTCGCAGGTAAGCGAGTTCGAGGAAGCATTGCTGCGTGAGCTGCGCTCTTCCGGCAAGGATGTGCTGAAAGCCATCAAGAAAGAGAAAAAACTGACCGACGAGATCGAAGGTAAGATCAAGGCGGTGATTGAGTCCACGCTGAAACTGTTTGCGCAGAAGTAAGGAGCGTCCATGGCCAGCCTGAAAGATCTGAAGCAGCGTATTGCTTCGGTCAAAAACACTCAGAAGATTACCAAGGCGATGAAGATGGTGGCCGCCGCCAAGCTACGCCGCG
>CAYMGS010000099.1:0-1360 GCA_964390025.1 uncultured Rickettsiales bacterium
CGGCACCACTAAGGTGGATACATTTGATCTTGGCGTACTGTCGGTTGATGTACTCCACACGCTTGACCGTTTGCGTGAACTGAGTAAAGAGAATTACACCGCCCATGTCCTGAACTCCGGCACGTTCAATATTATGACCCCGGGCTCCAGTTTTACGGATGGCTTTGGGGATTTCCTGATCGGCACACTGAATGACAGCTATGAAGAACGCTGGAGCTGCAGCCAGCTGAATCTCTGGCTTGGCGGCAAACGTTTTAATTTGCTCCGCCCCACCGCCCCACGTGAATCTTCACGTCCTTTTGAGTTCAACGGAGAAGAATATTTCAGCCCGCGTGCACTGGCGCACAGCTTTTCCTCACAGTGGGAAGCCGCACGGAGTTTTGTGCGTGACGCTAAAATTGACCGCTGGATGGATCAGAGCATTCACAAACGGGAACTGGCGGATCTGGTGCGCCGCGCCATCAATGCCACCGGCGGGCCGGATGCAAAGAACCAGAGACAAAATAACGAATTGCTGGCACGCATCATCTCCATTCTTGACCCGGCGGGACCAATACGTCTGGAACATATCGCCTTTAATCTTGGTGGTCTGGGGTTACTGATCTGCGATGCCATGCGCGGAAAGAAGCAAAAAGAGCTGGCGTTGATCCGTGACATTATTGACTTTGACCTGCTGAACTTCTGGTCAGAAATTCAGACCGTTTCTCCCAGTGATGAAGCAAATGAAACCTTGTGGAAACTTGAGAAGCAACGCCACTTTCTCTCAATGAATGGGATGGGATTCGGAATGGAGCGTATTCTCTACGACCTGAATCCCCAGCTCCCCTGTTTGAGCCAGAACCTTGTTGGCTATCATATCGCCTCCCTCTCCGATATGCTGTATGCGCTGGACTCGCTTGCAGCCGGCAGGGCTCAAACGGAAAGCTTTGTCGACCGCCATCTGGCTGCCTTTATCGCCAGTCATGCCGGGGTGATGAAAGAAGTGGTGATTAAAGACCTGCGCCATCATGCGCACCTGCTGCAAAGTCCCGAAGTTATTGTAATGGTCATTCTGGCCAAAGCGCAGGAAAAAACAGGCATCAAGCAGCTAAAAGGTCTGTGCAACTGGGCAGCCCTCCGTATGCTGGATATGATTAAAAACATTCATAGCGTCCAGACGCGCAAGACCGTATGCCGTGACATTCTGGCTGCTGCCGAACATGGTCATATTGGATACGTACTGCAGGCACTGCTGAATATGAAGGTGCTTAACGGCGATCTGGCAGGTTTTGACAAGGCGCAGAAAACATTTCAGCTGAATCGCGCTAAAATATCGGAATTGCGTAATTCCAAGAAAACCCGTGAAAAATCCGTTTCTATC
>CAYMGS010000099.1:1370-8086 GCA_964390025.1 uncultured Rickettsiales bacterium
GTGCGGCCATTGCATCCGGCATCTCCATACTAGTGCTGTGTGCCGCCATTTTCTCTGTGATACGTGAACATTTCTGGTTTTAAGGCAACGCGTTATGGCTAAGAAGAAAAAGAACAAAGAAAAGAAAAAAGGCGGCATCGCCTCGGTGCCGATGATTCTCGCAGGGCTGGTGCTGGCCTTTTTCCTGCAGGGGTCGTTTATTTTCCTCCTGCTTGGCCTGCTGCCCTCTATCGTCGCATATTATGCAGATATATCAAAAGGAAAAGACGTATTTCGTGTCGTGTTTGCCTGTAACCTGTCTGGCGTGCTCCCCTTTCTTGCCGATCTGGTAATAAAAAACAATAACACCACACTGTTGCTTCAACTCCTCAGTGACCCGATGGTATGGCTAATCATGTACTTATCTGCGGGCTTTGGATACCTGCTTATTCGCGGAATGCCGTACATGGTTGAGTTCTTCTATGAATTTATCAACATCACGAAAATCAGCCGCTTACAATCCATGCAGAACAAATTGCTGGAAGAATGGGGTCCCGAGATTCAGCGCTCCGAGTAATCCCTACAAAATTGCTTTGCTTTATACAAACGCTACCTATAGTATAGTGACATAAACACTTTCTTATACAAGAAACGCGAAGTCACAGTCGTAGGGAGGTCGGTGATTATGCCAGTCGCGCAACATGACAATGATCTCAATAAAGAGATTGAATCTGAATGCAAAAAAGCCCGCATTCTTATTGTAGAGGACGATGCGGCGTATCGTGAGTTCCTCTATCACCTCCTTTCCAAAGAAGGGTACACACATATCGAGCAGGCCACTAATGGTCGTGAGGGCTATGAAAAGACGCTCAGCTATAAACCTGAGATTGTAATACTTGATCTGGCTATGCCTGTCTGGGATGGGGTGGAATATTGCACACGCATACGCGCTCACGATGCATTCGCCCATATTCCGATTCTGGTACAAACCGGCGTCGGCAAACTTGAGCTTCACCAGAAAAGTTTTCAGGCCGGCGCTACCGACCTCCTGACCAAACCCATCAATGCCGTCGAGTTTCTTGCCCGCGTGCATGCACATCTTGAACGGCACGAACTCTTCCTCAGATTACAGGGGCATCAGGAAGGGGCACATTCAGAGCTTCACACTGCGGACATCATTCAGCGCTCTTTTATGCCCGGCATCAGTGATCTGGAAAGCGCGCAGGAAGCCTATAAACTCAAAATATCATCGTTTTACAAACCCTCAGGGAACGTGGGTGGAGATTTGTGGGGCATACTTCCTCTGACTCAGGATGAAGCGCTTATTTATGCCTGTGATTTCTCCAGCAAAGGGGCGTTGTCCACATTGCAGATCATGCAATTCCAGAGGATGTTTAATCAGTTGCTTCAGGAAACCACAGATCCCGCCATACGAGCGGCGGAAACTAAATGCAGGGTTGTTTGAGAGGCTGGAGCCGGATCAGACGGCGTTAATGTTCGTTGCAGAGATCAATCGTGCACAGGATACGGTTCACTATGCCAATGCAGGCTCCCCTCACCCCATCAAATTAACGCGGGAATCCGGCGCTATTGAGATTATTGATGGCAAACACCCTTCCATCGGGGAACTGGCGGAAACCATCTATGACCCGTGTGAGTTCACATTTACCCGCGATGACACGCTGCTCCTGTACAGCGACGCAATGAATGCCCTGCGTTTTGATGATCAGCTGCTTGCCAGCGATGATGACGTTGCTGCCATGGTAAAATCCTGCCTGATGAATTCTCCCACGGCGGAGAAACGCCACGAGATTTTTCATCATGATATTTGCGAAAAACTGGAGAAGCAGAACGACAGGCTGGAAGATGATCTCCTGGTGGCGATGATCGACCGGCTGTAATCATTATGCTGCCAGTTTATCTTTTTCCAGATGACGTCGCGTAATCCATCCGCCACCCAGCACACGTTGCCCATCATATGCCACACACGCCTGACCGGGTGCAATTGCATCCTGAGCGTCCACCATTTCCACTATCGCCTCCCCGTGTTCTTGTAAGAAAAACCGTGCTGGTTTAGGCTGCTGAGCCGAACGCCATTTCACTACGACATCTATCCCGTCTTCTCCCGGGCGTTCCGCCAGCCAGTTCACATCTTTCAAATAAAAACGCCGGGTTGCCAGCGCCTCACGCGGCCCGACAATCACCTGTCGCGCATCTGCATTCATGCGAATCACGTATAAAGGCTCCGTGTGCGCAATACCCAACCCCTTACGCTGACCCACCGTATAATGAATGACGCCATCATGATGCCCCAAAACTTCACCGTTCACATGTACAATATCACCGGGATCCGCTGCACCGGGGCGCAATTTTTCAATCACGCTGGCATAGTTACCATTCGGCACAAAACAAATATCCTGACTGTCAGGCTTGTCATAGACAGGCAGGCCGTATGACTCAGCCAGTTCCCGTGTAGCTTCCTTCTTCATGTCCCCCAGTGGAAAGCGGAGGAAGTCCAGCTGTTCCTGTGTCGTCGCAAACAGAAAATAGCTCTGATCCTTCCCATCATCTACCGCCTGACACAGCTCAGCCTGACCGCTCTCACTGATACGGCGTTGCACATAGTGACCGGTAGCCATGGCATCCGCTCCCAGATCATGGGCCGTTTTCAGCAAGTCATGAAATTTCACGGACTGATTGCAGCGCACGCATGGGATAGGTGTCTCACCCGCCAGATAGGTATCGGCGAAATCCTCCATCACTGCATCACGGAAACGGCTTTCATAATTGAGCACATAATGAGGAATGCCAAGACGTTCCGCTACCTGCCGGGCATCCTGAATATCCTGCCCCGCGCAGCACGCACCCTTTTTACCCACAGCCACACCGTGATCGTATAACTGTAGCGTAATGCCAATAACCTCATACCCTTCCGCATGCAGCATGGAGGCCACGACGGACGAGTCTACGCCACCGGACATAGCCACCACGACCCGCGTTTGCTCTGCGGGTTTATCAATACCTAGTGAATTTTTCATCATTTTATCAGTGCGCACGCTGCTATTTCATGCCTGTGCGCTTGCCTAACCTGCGGGGGTCTATAGCAGATTATTCGCCGGGAGCAAAGACTTTATAGTTGGTGGTACCCATCAGGTAGTCTACCGTTTCGCCGTCAGAACTGAGCGGAATGATGATGCTACGGTAGCGCACTTCATTACCCTCAGAGTAAAATGATGCAGCTTCCAGTGCCGGCTCTGAAGAGGTCACCACTTTTTCATAAAACCCGATCGTGTTTGAGATCATGGCATCTTCCATGGCGTCTTCCAGCAATTCTCCAGTGTAGTCCTGACCGAAAACCGTCGCAAGTGACGGGCCAAAATACTGGAAGCGGTGACCATCCGGGTCGCCGATATCGATAGTAAACGTAAAGTGCCATATCTCGGTAATCTCCGAGATATTGATGTCAGAAAGCGCCGGCATTTTCCGCGTTCCACGGATCCGGTTCCAATACGAAAGCAGCCTAAAAGTAAGGCGTTGTTCCTGACCGCTAATGCAAGCCTCCTGTTATTGCGACACGCAGGGCAGACATGCCCGTACCGTTTTGCACCACCCTCACCTTACATAGAATTAGTGAACAAATCATTAGTAAGCCATGAGAAAAATACTAGTCGGCACTGCGTTCTGCCACTCCTTTGACACGTTCCGCCAGCGCTGCTGACATAAAAGCATCCAAATCACCGTCCAGCACACCGCCTGTGTCACTGGTTTCTCTACCGGTACGCAAATCCTTAACCATCTGATACGGGTGCAATACATACGAGCGAATCTGATGCCCCCAGCCTACATCCGTTTTCTGCGAACTCATTGCCTCCGCCGCCTCTTCGCGCTTCTGGAGTTCGCGCTCATAGAGTTTACTGCGGAGCATGCGCATGGCTTCCGCGCGATTTTTATGTTGAGAGCGGGAGTTCTGGCATGACACCACAATACCGGTGGGTTCATGGGTCAGGCGTATGGCGCTGTCCGTTTTATTGACATGCTGACCACCGGCACCGGATGCACGAAACGTATCCACCCGCAGGTCTTTTTCATTCACCTCCACCTCGATCGCATCATCAATTTCCGGGGTGACCCAGACACTGGCAAAACTGGTATGACGGCGGGCATTACTGTCAAATGGCGAAATACGCACCAGCCTGTGCACACCGGTTTCGGTTTTCGCCCATCCATAGGCATTATGGCCTTTGATATGCAGGGTTGCGTACTTGATGCCCGCTTCTTCACCCGGTTGCTCATCGACCACGTCGACTTTAAATTCCTTGCACTCACCCCAGCGAACATACATACGCATCAGCATAGCGGCCCAGTCCTGACTTTCCGTCCCTCCTGCCCCGGAGTGAATCTCGATAAAGCAGTTGTTGGCATCGGCCTCTCCAGAGAACAGGCTCTCTGTCTCCAGCGTTGCCATCGCCTGGGCAATGGTTGCCAGAGAAGCTTCCGCTTCTTCCAGCAGAGAGGCGTCCCCTTCCTCTTCTGCCATGGTTGCCAGTTCCATATTATCTGCCGCATCCTGCTCCAGAGTGCTGTAACGCTCAATCATACCGGAAAGATGTGTGCGCTCTCGCAGTAGTTTCTGTGCCTTTTCCTGATCCGACCACAGCTCCGGGTCTTCCACCAGCGTATTCAGTTCTGCAAGACGGGCATTCGCGGCATCCCAGTCAAAGATACCTCCTCAGCAGTGTTTGCGACTGCTTAATCTGATCCTGCAAAGCAATGATTTCCGCTTTCATGTATTGTCCTCGTTTAATAGAGCGTTCCGGTTCCCTGGCTGGCCGGGCCAAAGCGATCGCCACCGCGCCGTTGTGAAGGGGGCGTCGCACGGTAATTCTCATACCGGTTACGGTTATAACTATTGGGATATTGAGGCTGTCCACCTGAAGCAATGGCGGGGTCATATGCACCGGGGTTCATGATGAAGTCTTCTTCTGAGTCAAACTCCATCTCACCATCCACCATATTCAGTGACTCACTGTCCATTTCATCTTCAGGGATAAAAATTGGGCCGCCGTAAATAAAGGTCTCAGAAATGGTTGGCCCGCTTTCCATGCCGGGTGTGGGAGGCAGACCTGAATACCGATCCACCATGATCTGCTGCACCCCCTTGGGCCGATGGAATCCGCTCGCAGAATCACCGGCAAGCGCTTCTTTCATAACATTCATAAATGCGGGCAGCGCCACGCGCCCGCCAGTCTCTCTTCCCCCCAGCCCCTTCGGTGTATCAAACCCAACATACACACCCACAACCAGTTCCGGTGAGAACCCCATGAACCAGGCATCACGACTGTCGTTGGTCGTGCCGGTTTTACCACCCAGCGGCTTACCCAGACGGCTGGCCCGGGCAGCCGTACCACGTTGCACTACGCCACGCAGCATTGTCACCATCTGGTAGGCCACACGCGGATCGACAATACGTTCACGTGAGTCTTTTAAAGCAGGCGGCGAGTAGCTTTTCAGTGAGCGTCCTCCCACGGCACGACACGGCAGACAGTCCCTGTCATCCAGTCGGTAAATGACCTCACCTTTCTGGTTATGAATCCGTTCGATCATGGCCGGCTCTACTTTCATACCACCATTGGCAACCATTGAATATGCCCCGGCAAGCCTGAGCAGCGTTGTCTCAACCGACCCCAGCACCATGGAATAATTTTCCGGTAATTCACCTTCATAAATACCAAACCGCTTTGCTACTTTGGCAATACGTGGAATCCCCAGCATTTGCGCCAGTCGCACGGTCATCACGTTGCGGGACTTTTCCAGTCCCACACGCAGAGTAGCGGGGCCCAGGAAGTCTCCGCCATAGTTCTTGGGCCGCCACATGGGAAGCCCCGGCCCCTGATAGATCTCGACCGGCTCATCCACAACAATACTGGAGGGCGTAAACCCGCGTTCCAGTGCTGTAAGGTATACAAACGGCTTAAACGCAGAACCCGGCTGACGTCTGGCCTGCGTGACACGGTTAAATTCATCATTCTCAGGATCATACCCTCCGGCCATGGCAAGCACTTTACCGGTTTGTGGATCCATTACGATAAGCCCGCCATTCACTTCTGGCTTCTGAATCAACTCATAGCGGGCTAGTTCTTTCTTTTTTGCATCCTGTTTCTTCTTAGCCGCTGCCGGAAGCGGACGCACCAGCACCACTTCACCTTCCTTCACCACATCCGATACTTTTCTCGGCACCGCCCCCATACGGCCCGTCTTAATCACCCGGCGCGCCCATTTCATCCCTGAGAACGGCACACTCGCCGACTCACCATCCTCAAACCCGATGGTCGCGTGCTTTTCCTTATCACTGACTTTCAGGATCACGGCCAGCCTGTGGTCATCATATACCGACGGGCTTTTGTCCCTGGCAAATTCCGCAAGCAGCTTTTCCCAGCCTTCTTCTACGACCTGAATCGCTCCCAGCGCACCGCGGTAACCATGGCGACGATCATAATCGATCAGCGCATCCCGGAGGGATTTATCGGCCAGCCGTTGTAACTCCGGCACCAGCGTGGTTTTGACAAACAACCCACCGCCGTAAAGCTTCTCCATGCCATACGTATCCATCAGCCAGCGGCGCACCTCTTCGGCAAAATACTGCGCCTTTACGCGGTCTTTATCCGGCTCGCGCAGCGTAATCGGCTGGCTTCTCGCACGCTCATACTCCGCCAGATTGATATACCCGTCCTCATACA
>CAYMGS010000100.1:0-683 GCA_964390025.1 uncultured Rickettsiales bacterium
GGTGATTGCAGGCCAGTGCCAGAGCGACATAACCGCCGGTAATTGATGCGGTACGGGTGCCGCCATCCGCTTCCAGCACATCGCAGTCAATCAGGATCTGGCGTTCCCCAAGTTTTTTGAAATCGATCACGGCGCGCAGTGCACGGCCAATTAAGCGCTGGATTTCCTGTGTGCGGCCGCTTTGTTTGCCACGTGCAGCTTCCCGGCTGTTTCGTGAGCCGGTTGAGCGTGGTAACATGCCGTATTCCGCCGTCACCCAGCCGGTGCCGGAATTGCGCTTAAACGGCGGTACATGCTCCTCCACGGACGCGGTGCATAACACTTTTGTATGTCCGCATTCCACGAGGCAGGAGCCTTCCGCATGGCGGCTGTAATGGGGGGTCAGGGTGACCGGTCTAAGCTGGTCAGGGCTTCTGTCAAAAGATCGCATGGGGGCACTCTAGCGGGACGCGCCGTCAGTTAGCAACCCCAAACTTGCATTCTCAATCTGCTCTTCCAGCGTTTGCATGAAGGTGTCACGCTCCAGGCCGGGCTGAATGGGTGGCAGGAATTTGAAAGTGGCCACACCCGGTGTTTTGGTGAAGCGATGTTTTGGCCAGTGCAGTCCGGTATTCAGTGCTACCGGAATGACCGGCAGACCACTATCGGCGAAATAGCCTGGCCGCTTTTTTGCCTTTTCCGGA
>CAYMGS010000100.1:693-8072 GCA_964390025.1 uncultured Rickettsiales bacterium
GGGAAAAATCACAATCTGCCGGTCTTTTGCCAGATGCGTGCGGGACTGTTTAACCATAGAATGCATAGCCTGTTTCCCCGCCTTGCGGTCAATGGCAATGATCGGTGTGGCGGCCAGATACTGACCGAATACCGGAATGGCCAGTAATTCTTTCTTCAGCACAAATACCGGGGCGGGCAGCAGTTTCCATATATAGAGGGTCTCCAGCGCTGACTGGTGTTTCATGGCGTAAACTGCACCGCCACGGTCTATATGCTCCTCCCCCTCAATGCGTACATGAATGCCACAGATATGCCGGGCAAGCCATACTATGCCGCCGGTCCAGAAAAAAGGCACAAAGGCTCCCAGTTGTTTACGGAAAAAGAGCAGCAACGGCAGGAACAGAACACCGAGCGCAAAAGTCCATATCGTCTTAAGACACACAAAAGTGAGGCTTCTCAGCCATGCGATCAAGAGGCCGCTCCCTGTTCTGAAGCGCGCATGGTCGTAATGAGGTACTTAATGGTCTCGAAGAAAAGAAGCTTGATTGAATTGCCGTGGGTGTACCAGCTATCCAGTTTGAACTCCTTCACCGGAAAGACAGGTTCCGGATAAAACGTGATGTCAGGCATTGCCGTACCAAATTCCAGCATGGAGCGCGGCATATGGTAGTTACCGGTTACCAGACGCGCGGTGGTAAAGCGCCTGCTTTCCATCCATTCTTTGGCTGCCGTAGCATTGGTGGCGGTAGAGATGGCGGCATGATCCAGCGAGATAACACGGGCATCCAGTGCTTCTTCCAGCGAATCTGTATCCTGTTGTGCCAGCAGTTCAGCCAGCGTTACACCCTCACCAACTCCCGTGATCAGCAGTTCGTTGCCTTTACGTTCCTTGATCAGCTGGAAGCCTTTGCTCAGACGTTTGCTACCTCCGGTCAGCACAATAATAGCATCGGTCTTCCCGGCATATGAGGAGGGGCTGGCCGGAATCTTCTCAGCATACCAGAACATCGCCCCCGCCATACCGATGAGTGAGAAAAGAATCAGCGTTCTGATGAGTGAGGAGAACATACGTGCTCAGCGGGTTACAGTTGCAATAATGCCGGTGACAGCAGCGAATAAGTCATCATATACTGCAACCGGTTGTACATGATCCAACCCGGCGTTGTGAAGTGATAAATTTCCTTTGCCGGTTTTCACCAGTATGCGGGGACAACCTGTTGCATATGCGGCCTGCATGTCCCGCACAGCGTCACCGATGAACGGAGTGTCTGCTGCACTGGCAGAGAAATCTGCCAGAGCTTCCTCCAGCATACCGGGTGACGGTTTGCGCCGGTGGGTTGGATGATCCGGGTGGTCTGTACAGATATAGATTTTATCGATCCTGCCGCCCGCTGCTTCAATCTCGTGACACATATGCCGGTGGATGGTCTCCAGCATGGTTTCGTCCATCCAGCCTTTCGCCACAGCAGACTGATTGGTTATAATAGCTACTTTTATCCGGTGGCGTTTCAGCATTGCTATGGCGTTTAATGCATTGGGAAGAAATCGAAATTCTGATAATGATGTGACGCCACGCGGGAGGTCTTCATTGATCACGCCGTCACGATCCAGAAGCACAAGCATGGTGTTTAGTAAAGCCGTGTAATCATGCCCTGTACGCTAAGCCGCGTAGTGGCTGCGACCAGCAGGCTCATCAGGATCGGTAAAAAAAGAAACAGCAGAGCGTGCGAGAAAAAGAGAACGCCCTCAGGTAGTAACGGCAGGTTCATGCCCTCCACAATACCGCCAATCAGGATATAAAGTGAGGCGGCGAGGGCCACGCCAATCAGCGCACCCTTGAAGGTCAGCCATGCCGCATTGAGTTGAAATTGTCTGGAAATATAGGCATCCTGCGCGCCAATGCGGTGTAGCAGGGTCACGATAGGAAAGTGTAGTTGTACGCTGGCGCGGGAAATCAGCAGCACAACGGTTACCACGGCACCCACAATAAGAATGGACATCAGCCACGCCAGTTGTTTCATGATGGCCATGACCGAGTGGAAGTCGGCCGCCCATTGCCGGAAATCATCCACAACCGCATTCGGAAAACTTCGGCTTAATCGTTTCTGCAATATTTGCGCATTCATCGACCCGTTATCATATGCTGTCTGGTCCATCCACGCATCGATAACGGTGGGAACAGGCAATACGTCCATGGCTTCCGCACTGCCAAGCCACGGCGAGAGAAGCTCGGCCATATCACGATCGCTCACACGTGCAGCACGTTCAATCTCTGGCATATCCGCCAGATCTTCCAGCATCCGCTCCGCGCGGCCGGATTCTTCACCATCCGCATAGGGTAGCTGAATTTGCAGCCGGTAATCAAACTCTGATGTGTAGCTGATGAACAGATGGCCAAGTGTTAGTCCGGCAGCCATGATAAAAGCTGCCAGTGCCGTCATCGCGGCAATAATCCATGGGAGGTAGCGATGCGCGTCTTCCTGATCGAATGGCAGGTCGGACCGGAATATCGGCATGAGTGACATTGGGAAATCAGGCCTGCGTGTCAACTTGCGGGTCTTCGGGTGTCTGCTCAGGGCGCTTGGCAACGCCTACCATGGCAGGGCGCAGAAGCCGGTTATGCAACGTGTAGCCTGCCTGCATCACCTGCAGTACCGTGCCGGGCTCAGCGTCCGGATGCTCAATCTGTACAACGGCCTGATGCAGGTTATGATCAAACGGCTGTCCCATCGGATCTATACGGGTAATGTTAGAGCGCTCCAGTGCGCCGATTAACTCATTGAGTGTCATGTCCACTCCCTGCGCGAGCGTGGCCATCAGATCATTGCCCTCACGCGCTTCCTGCGGAACAGCTTCTGCTGCACGATATAGATTATCGCATACCCCTACAATATCCCGGGCAAAGTTCGTAATGGCATATTTGCCGGACTCTTCCACATCACGCTGCGCCCTGCGACGTACATTCTCCGTCTCGGCGACAGCGCGGAGCAACTGGTCTTTCAGGTCAGCAATTTCACGGTCTTTTTCATCATCAGTGCCGGGAGCCGGTGCAGCAGAATCTGCAGCCTCAGAAGCCGCGTCCGGCTCGTCTGCCTGATGACCCGCTGCCTGCATCCAGGCTTCCTTCAACAAATCATCGGACGGCTCATCGTTGTGTTCCGGTGCATTGTCGCTGGTCGTGTCTTCATGATCGTGCGGCATATTCTTTTCGTTCGGCTGACTCATCGCTATCCATCTGTTTATATGTGCATCACTCTCCTACGATGTAGGCGATATCGTGCGCGCTTTCAAGCCTGCCCTGCGCATTTACGTCAGGTTTTTAACGACCTGGCACAACGATGCAGGGGAGTCCGTCACGTTTGAGCGTGGTACAGGTGCGAACCGCATCTATGCTACGGGCGAACGGCCCTGCCTGAAGTCGGAACATACGACGCGTAGAGCTGGAATAACGTGGTGCAATGACCTGCTCATTGAGTCGTGAAAGTGTATTATGTGTGCCTTTCAGTATACCCCACTGGCTTTGTGCGGCGCTCATGCTTGAGAATGCGCCAAGCTGTATCCAGTACATATTCTCAGACGGCGCGGAAAAAGGCGAGCTGTTATGGCGTTGTTTGTAACGATCCGCCGGGTTAATGCGCTGGCGCTGGCGGTGCTGTTGATAGGCTACAGATGATCCAATGTCGCGCATCGCCTTACATCCCAGTTTTTCCGGCGCGGTGTGTGAACACAGGCGGCGAATGGCGTTTGCATTGTCAAACGGGCCAATACGCAGTGACAGGCGTTCGGCAGAGCTATGCTGTTTCAGTGGTTTCACTACACGCAGTCTCAGGCCGTTAGGGATCATGCTGTCGCGGCTGCGCAGGGTACGCCAGTAGCCGAGAGCTGCATTTTGTGAGCTGAAATAACTGATTTCAGCCCATAAGGTTGGACGTCTGAATTGCTGGCTTGGGAAACCGCGCTCTGATGAGGGCGGTTGCGTACTATAGGTGGGGGTTCCCATATCGGCGTCGGTCAGAGGAACCGCTACAGCTTCCGCTACCTTAATGTCAGTTGTTTCTCCGGCATTGACCGGCGCTACGGGTACAGCGGGAGGCGTAGTCAGCGTGGCACGCGGCGTGCGGACCGGAGCAGGCTGTGGCGTTGCAGCACGTGTGCGTGTGGCATAATCGGATTCACCCACGGCAAAGGGAGCCGGTGCAGCGGTGGCAACCGGCTGCGGTGATGTACCTGCTACGGAGCTCCAGGGAATGGAGCCTTCCGGCGCAGAAGGTGCACGTGCTACCACGGTTTCCGTTTGTGCACCAGCCGGAGGTGGTGTCAGTTGAATGCTTTCCGGGTTTTGCGGTGCAGGAAGCGGCGTCGGAGCGGTTTGCGCATACATGCCGGCGATTTCCTGCGCCTCCATCAGGTCTACGGTCTCCTGTTCAGGCTCTGCAGCGGGCAATGGTGGGGGTGGTGGAGGGGGAGGAGGAGCAATTGCCGCCTCGACCGGCTCTGCTTCCAGCACATTGCCATAGGCGTTGAACATGGCTGTTTCAGCGACATAACATTCAAAGCCTTTTACCGTCAGACGCTGACATATTTCATCGGCTTCGGAACGCGTGGTCAGCGGCCCGGCCTGTGTACGGAAATACACGAAATCATCCGGTGGCAGCTGTACTTTTGCGGAGGCATAATTCAGTGGGCCAAACAGGTCAGGGAAACGTGTTTCCAGTTTTTCCCATTGTGCACGGGCCTCTTTTTCGGATTCAAATGAGCCAAGCTGGACGGTAAAGACCGTATTTGCGGCGGCACCCGAGGAAAGCCCGGCCAGGGAAAGCGTCATTGCGGTGCATAAGGTTAGTCGGCGAAGAAGAGACACATGCATAAGATCAGCCTGAGAAACAAAAATTGATGGTATAACACATAATATAGTAGGGCACAGTGTAGCGACTATACCTTTGGTATCACGCGAATATAGCAAGTGTGAGGGAATGATAAAGCAAAAAAATGTGCCGGGGACGCATCAGGGTCACAGATTGAGCGGTAAACCGCCTGAAAGTGCCATATTGTCCGTTGTATGATTGTGTGCCGCTTGTTATAAGGCGGGAAAAATAAGGAAAACTCCATGGATATATTGGAATCGGGTAAGGCATGGCCGTTTAAAGAAGCGGCGAAGCTTGTAAAACGGTATCAGAATACGCCCCCGGAAAAAGGCTACGTGTTATTTGAAACAGGGTATGGCCCCTCCGGTCTGCCGCATATCGGGACGTTTGGTGAGGTGGCGCGTACCAGCATGGTACGGCATGCGTTTGAACAGATGTCGGATATTCCAACCCGATTATTTTGTGTCTCCGACGATATGGACGGGATGCGCAAAGTCCCTGAAAACCTGCCGAATCAGGCGATGTTACAGGAACATCTGGGTAAACCTCTGACTGCCGTGCCCGATCCGTTTGGCACCCATGAGAGCTATGGTGCGCATATGAATGCCCGCCTGCGGTCGTTTCTCGATCAGTTTGGTTTTGAGTATGAATTTAAAAGCGCTACGGAGCTTTATACGGACGGCACCTACGATCAGGCGCTGCTGAATGCACTGAAGCGTTACGATGCAATCATGAAAATCATGCTGCCGACACTGGGTGAGGAACGTCGCAAGACCTACAGCCCGTTTCTGCCGATTTCACCCAAGACCGGGCAGGTGCTGTATGTTCCCATGACATCGGTGAACCCGGATGAGGGTACCATCACCTTTCATGATGAGGACGGGGAGGAGATGACATTGCCGGTGACCGGCGGGCATTGCAAGTTGCAATGGAAACCGGATTTCGGTATGCGCTGGGCGGCGCTGGGTGTGGATTTTGAGATGTACGGCAAAGATCATCTGGTCAACGGCAAAGTGTATTCTGCCATCTGTAAAACACTGGGCGGGAAGCCGCCTGAGCAGTTTAATTACGAGCTGTTCCTCGATGAGAAGGGGGAGAAAATCTCCAAGTCTAAGGGGAATGGAATTTCCATCGAGCAGTGGCTGGCCTACGCGCCGACCGAGTCGTTATCGCTCTATATGTTCCAGACGCCACAGCGCGCCAAGCGACTGTATTTTGATGTGATTCCCAAGGCAGTTGATGAATATGTCACGTTCCTGAGCAAGTATCCTGAACAGGACGAAGCGCAGCAGGTGGAAAACCCGGTCTGGCATATTCATAACGGCACCCCTCCGGCGCTGACCACAGACCTCAGCTTTTCACTGCTGCTGAATCTGGCCAGCGTCTGCAACCCGGAAGATAAATCCGTGCTGTGGGGCTTTATCAGCCAGTATGCACCGCAGGCGACGCCGGAAAACAGCCCGCTGCTCGATCATCTGGCGGATTTTGCCGTGAAGTATTATCACGACTTCATCAGGCCGCAGAAAGCGTACCGCGCGCCGGATGCTAAAGAGCGGGCCGCGCTTGAGGAGCTGCAATGCGTGCTGGAAGGTATGGTGGAGGGATTAAGCCCGGAAGACATCCAGACGGACATCTACCGTATCGGGCGCGACCACGGGTTTGACCCGATGAAGCAATGGTTTTCCTGTCTGTATGAAGTGCTGCTCGGTTCAAAGCAGGGGCCGCGCATGGGCTCCTTCATCGCGCTCTACGGCCCGAAAGACACTGCCGCCCTGATTAGCAAGGCACTGGAAGGGCAGCTGGCGGCTTAGTGAGAGCGTGTGATGATTTAAACGACTTCAGCTAGCGTTGCAGGCCTTCCTTCTGATGATTTTTTACACCTTCGAGAAAGGCATGTGCGATGTTAACATCTGCTTCTGCTGCGCTGGTCATGCCCGGGTGTTTCACTTCAGTCAAACCTTGCACTAAACGGGCAAGCGCAGATATTTGCCCTGTCGTAATGCTTTTCTGATCCAGGCCCAGACTAAACATGGCAACAGAACTGCATAATTGAGCATTCTTGTAATTACAGGGAGATCGTTCGCACACGGCGGCCAGTCCTGCCCGGAATGCCCGGGCGGTCTCCGGTGTGTCAAAGGAAAGCTTTACTTCCCCAGCCTCTTCCCGATAGGCCAGTGCAGAGGGTTGAACATGTTCAGGCAGCAGTTCGATGCTGGCTGCAAGTAAATCATAATCGGCCTTGGATTGCGCAATTTCTGCATCCGACTGCTTAAATCGATTGGGTACTGCGTCCATGGGTGCTCCTCTGGGTCTTCATTATGGTATGAATTTATAGCGATCTATTATGCATATTGGGCGCAAGTTGTGTGTTAAATTTGTGTGACAATGGAACGTGTCATCTGCGCGATGAAGCTTGACGTGGCAACCGCTTTCCCCTAACCAACGCCCATGCAACCACTGGATTCCATTCTCGATATTGCTGACCGTTATGATGGCTATCTGCTGGATTTATGGGGCGTGATTCATGACGGCC